>JAHEIK010000042.1:1266-8792 GCA_024639415.1 Planctomycetota bacterium | reverse complement strand
TTGTTGTGGCCCTCGCCGACGCCGATGGCGTGGATGGTGATGCCGCGCGTCTTGTTGAGGCGGTTCACCTCCTGCAGGATCACGCCCGGGCGCACGAACTTGCCGCGCGAGGGAGCACCGTCCGTCATCAGGAAGATGGTGTCGGCGCCCTTGCTGCTGTTCTTCGCCGCGCTCGATCCGCTGATGACGTTGAAGGCCTGCTCGATGGCGTCGAAGATGTTGGTCTGCATGTCGGCCTTGACGTTCTTGTCGATCCAACTGTAGGCGCGATCCTTGTTCTTCTTCGTGGCCGTCACCATCTTGCCGGACTTGTAGACGATCACGTCCGTCGAGAAGAGGACGATGTTGAAGGTGGCGGCGCCCCGGTCGTCCTCGTCACGCGCGGATAGGCCGCGGATCGCCCGCTTGAGCTCGTCGCGGCAGACGTCGATCTTCGCCGGCTTGTCCTTGGGGTCGTCGTCCTTGCGCGCCATCGATCCGGAGATGTCGGCGACGAAGATGATGTGCTTGCTCTCCGTGCGGATGCCGTAGAAGGACGTGCTGTCGTCGCTGGACTCCGTCTTGACCGGCATCCGGGGCGGGTCGTCCATGACCGGGCCTTCCCGCGGAATGCGCTTCCAGCGCGCCAGGACCTCTTCGCGGTTCGAAGGCCACCAGGACTGCCACGCCTCGAGGACGGCCTTGACCGTCTCGCCGACGATGGCCGACATGGTCTGGAAGATCCGCCGGCGTACGACGCCCTCCTCCTTGGCAGCGCGGGCCAGGAGCGCATCCATGACCGCCGCGTCACGGAAGAACACCAGCCCGTCCAGAGCCATCGTGCGCAGCTGCCAGGCGTCGTTCTCCAAGTAGCTGAGGAGAATCTCCTTGCCGCGGTCGCTGTTCTGGCGGCCGAGCGCCGTGAGGGCGGCTTGCAGGAGCGCGGGGTCCTTCGTCTTGGTCTGGTTGACGAGGGTCGTGGTGACGGCCTCGCCACGGATGTAGCCGAGCGTCGAGATCATGCGTGCGCGCTCGTCGCCCTTGCCCCTGGAGGCGGCGCGGATCACCTCGCTGACAGCTGTGTCGAACTCCGCGCCTTCGACGTCCCGCAGGATCCGAACGGCGCCCATGCGTAGCGAGTCCACCATGCCGCGCTCGGTGCTGGCTTGGTCGTAGCGCTTCATCAGGGCTTGGCGCGCCTTCACCATCTCCCCGGGATGCTTGGGCGGCGCTCCGAGCCACTTGCCTTCCTCACTGGCGAGGTTGACGCTGAAGGGCGGGACCTTCTCGCCCTTCTTCTCGTACTTCTCGCGGTGCTTGCGCATGCGCTCCTCGCGCTGCTTCTCCATGCGCGCCGTCTTCTCCTGCCACTCCTCCATGCCCTTGTCGTACGACTCCATGAGGTCGTCCGCGTGCTTGCGCTGGTCCTTGAGCGCGCTCATCAGCAGCTTGACGCCACGGCCGTCCTTGCTCTTGGCGATGGCCTTGATGAGGTCCGCGCGCGTCTTCAGGCCGCTCTTGCCGGGCTTGAAGCCCTTCTTGAAGTCCGCTTCCAAGCCTTTCCACGCGCCGTTGGCAGCGTAGGTCGTGCGCTGGAACGGCGCACCGGCAAGCAGCGCCAGGAGCGGGAGGACGAGAGTGATGGGGAGGAGGCGACGTGCCATGGGGAGATCTCCGGGGAGCAGCGTCCAGTATCGCACATCTCGCGGCCGTAGTGCGCGACAGGCGTCCTGTATCCTCCCGGCATGCGTCACCTCGCCGTGCTCATCCTCGTGTCTGTACTTGCCTTGACGGCAGCCCGCGCGGGGCCGAAGAGTCCGGAGCCCGTGCCTCTCGTGCTGCGCCCGCTGCCGCTGTCCGAGGGTGTGCGCGACGTCTTGAACCGTGGGGGAGACCCGGACGCACTGCGCAAGAAGGACGAGTATCGGCGCGCCAAGCGGGTCGGTGTCGACCTCGCGGCGCCCAAGGGCGATCCGGTCGTTGCCCATGGCATGCAGGATGGCGTGCTGTTCTACGTCTTCTACAAGAAGCTCGAGCGCGCCTACGGTCCCCGTGCTTGGGTCGTGCAGCGCATCAAGCGCACGGAGCGAAACTGGGCGACGCCGGACTCCGAGCCCGAGACGAAGACCAGCTACCAGGTGGAGGCGTTCAAGCTCTTCGGCGGTGAGCAGAAGCGTGGCGATCAGCACCACGGGGGCTACGGCATCAAGGACTACGCGCAGCGCGAGATCGTCAAGGAGTACGAGATCGGCTTCGCGGACGTCGCGGGGCACGCCGCGGGGGACGCCTGGCCGTGGAAGAAGACCACGCTCTTCGAGTACCTCGCGAAGTACGGCCCGGATCGCGACGTGTTCGACAAGGTGCGCTTCCGCCGGTCGCTGCGCTGGTCGCTGACCGTGCGCTTGGACAAGCAGGGCACCTACGAGGTCCTCGCTCCCGAGTTGGGCATCCGCGTCCCTGCGGCCACGACGGATCCGGCCAGGACCGTGCCGGCGCCGCTCGCGAAGGGCAAGGCGCTCGTGCTGGTGCGGGGCGTGGGTCTCGCGGGTACCGCCGACGGCGAGGACTGGTTCGAGGACTACCTCAAGCGTGCCGGGCGCATCCTGCAGACGGAGAGCTTCGCGGCAGGCAACTCGAACACGGTGCTCCTGGCCGGCCTGCTGGCCAACCGGCGCAAGGACGGCTCGCTGAACACCCTACAGACCCGCTCCGGCTTTGCAGGCCGCACGCAGCAGGGCCTCGTCATCGGCTCTCCGCGCTGGGAGGTGCTGAAGGCTTACGGCCAGCCCAAAGACGCCAAGGTGAACGCGGCGTGGTGGCACTACGGGGACATCGGCTTCTGGTTCGACGGCCTCGATCGCGTGGGCCGCATCTACGTGCGTCGCACGAAGAAGTGAGCTCGACGCCGCCCTAGGGCGTCACGAACCGGGCGCGGCTCCCGCTCCGTCCCGCGGTGACCTCCAGCCGGCAGTCGATGCGGCGCCTCAGCTCGGAGACGTGCGAGATGACGCCGACCAGGCGGCCGTCGCGTCCGAGCGCCATCAGGACGTCGATCGCACGGTCGAGCGCCTCTTCGTCCAGACTCCCGAAGCCCTCGTCGATGAACACGGCGTCGAGGCGGATGCCTCCGGCGTGTCTCTGGACTACATCAGCCGTGGCCAGTGCGAGTGCGAGCGCGGCGAGGAAGCCTTCGCCGCCCGACAGCGTGGCGGCCGGTCGCGTGCGTCCGCTCCAGTCGTCGTGCACGTCGAGCTCGAGCCCGGACGCGCGGCGCTGGTCCGCGGGCACGGTGCGCCGCACCAATCGGTAGCGCCCGCTGCTCATCTCGACGAGACGCGTCGAGGCAACGTCGAGGACCTCGTCGAGCAGTGCCGCCAGGACGAAGCGTTGGAAGCTGAGCCGCTGCGGATTGTCGCCGCGTGCGGCCGCGGCCAGGCCCCCGATGAGTCCGTACGTGCCATCGAGCTCGGCACTCTGCTGCGCCATCCCTTCCAGGTCGTCGAGACGTGCGGCGAGGCGGCGCGCGTCGGCGTCGATGCGGGCGTACGCATCGGCCTGCTTGCGAGCCGCTTCGGCGGCATCCGCATTGGCCTGCTCCAGTTGCGGAAGGTCCGGCGACTCCAGATCTGTGACGGCCGTGCGAGCGCGCTCCCGGCGCCCCTCCGCGTCCGCCGTCTGCCGGGCATGCGTCTGAACGACAGCGTCAAGCTGCGCGACGACCTCCGGCGTGCGTACGGCGTCCGCGAACGCCGCCGCATCCGCGAAGCCTGCACTGTCGCACGCACCCCGGAAGGCGCCGGCAGCCTCTTCGCTCTCTGCCCGCCGCTTGCGCTCCTGCTCCTGTGCACTGGTCAGCGCAGTCCGTGCCTCGACGTGGGCTTCGCGCGCCGCATCGCTCGCCTTGCGTGCCGCGAGCAACGCCTCCTCGAGCTGCCGGGACTCTGCGCGGGACGTCTCGAGCGCCGTGTCGAGAGCACCCGGTGCGCGCAGGTCCTCCGGCACGGCTTCCTCGCGCACGGCGATCGTGGCGGCAGACGTCTCCAGCAGCTGCTTCGCCGCCGCGACGTCGCCCTCACACTGCTTGGCGACTGCTTCCGCCTCGGCCGTGCGGCGCGCTAGCTCGTCCAGGCGTTGCTCGAGTGCGGGGACGGTGGCGCAGCGACGCTCCAGATCGGCAAGTCGCTCCGCGGCCGTCCGGGCCGTCTTCGCGAGCGCTGCCGGAGGCGTTGGCGCGTGCTCTCCGAGCGTGCGAGAGAGCCCGTCGCGTTTCTCCTGGGCGGCGGCGAGGGCCTTCGCCATCTCCACGCGCAGCGCCTCGGCAGCACGCAGCGCGCCTTGCGCCTTCGTGCGCTCTTGCTCCCGGCGCTCGATGTCGGCGTCCGTCGGCACGTCCTCCGTCGCCGCAGCGGGCGACGGATGCTCTGTCGAGCCGCAGACGGGACACGGCTCACCGGCTCGCAGCGTCGCGGCGAGGCGTTGGGCGCGGGCCGCGTCCCGCAGATGGATCGCAGCGCGTAGCGCTTCGTCAGCCGCGGTCATGTGCTGCTCGGCACGTGCATGTGTGTCGGTTGCCTGCGCGCTCGCCGCCGTGGCGTCCTGCAGGCCGGCCTCGGCGCGGGCGAGGCTCGCGGCGCGCTCCGCGACCAGCGCCGCCTCCTTGCTCGTGTGTCGTGCAGCATCCAGGCCGGCAGCCTGCTCGCGGATCTCATGGAAGGTCGCCTGCGCGGCCTCGTGCTCGGCGCGCACGACCTCGACGGCCCGCTGGGCGTCCTGGTGGCGGGCGGCACGGCGTTCGTGCCCGGTCGTGGCCTCAGCGAGCGCCTTGCGTGCCGCCGTCAGCGTTGCGATCTGCGGCGCCATGTCGTCCAGTTCATGGACGCGCTTCGCCACGGCGGCGCGCCGGGCTCTGGCCTCTTCGCTGTCTGCGTCCGCCAGTGCTGCGCGTGCTTGGGTTGCCGACTTCTCGGCTGCATGTACGGTCGCGGTGAGCTCGGCGACCTGCGTGGCGGCACGCTGCAGGTGCAGGCCGGCCTTGCGCGCAGCGGATGCCAGCGGCTCCAAGGGCGCGGCCCTACGCGCGGTCTCGAGCTCCTGCGTCTGCGCGGCCACCTGTGCACCTGCAGCCGCCAGCTGCTCCACGGCGAGCTCGGCCTGCTGGAGTTCTTCGAACTTCTCCGCGGCGGCACGTCCTGCTTGCAGCCCGAGGCTCGTGCGCTCGGCAGCCTTGCGCGCCGCTTCCTTCAGGTCCTTTGCCTTGGCTCCACGCTCGTCGAGACGCTGCCAAGCCGCCCGCAGGGATGGGAGATCGCGCGGTCCATCAGCCGGGATGCCCAGGTCATGCGCGGCATCGCCGCTCGCCTGGTCCTCTCGCGCGCGCAAGGCCTTGAGCTCGTTCAAGAGTGAGGAGGCGCGCTCGCGTAGCATGCGCTCGATGCGCCGGTAGTGCTCTGTGCCGAACAGGGTCTCGAGGATCTCCTCGCGTGCCTTGCTGTCGCCTGTGAGCAGGCTGCGGAAGCGACCCTGCGGCAGCACGACGACCTGGCGGAACTGATGCTCCTTGAAGCGCAGCCGCTCTACGACCGCGGCGTGCACGGGGCCCACGCCGCGGGCGAGCACGTCGCTCTCCTCGCCGTCCTCGTCGAGCAAGTAGAGCGTCGCGTCATGGGCTTGACGCGTGAGGCCATCGCCGCGCTTCTTCGGGCGCTCCTGCTCGGGGATGCGGTGCACGCGATGCACGCGCTCCCCCAGGGCGAAGTCGAAGATCACTTCGGTCAGCGTCGCTGGGTCGGCGAGGTCCGTTCGCATGTCTCCGCCGCCGCGCTCTGCACCCGACGTCTCGCCGTAGAGCCCGTAGCAGATGGCGTCGAGGACCGTCGTCTTGCCCGCGCCCGTGGGGCCATGCACGAGGAACAACGCGCCGTCAGGCAGCGCGGTGAAGTCCAGTTCCTCCCGGCCGGCGTAGGGCCCGAACGCTTGCATCACCAGTCGGATCGGCCTCACGACGTGGCCTCCCGCCGGCGGAGCTCGAGGTCGTGCAGCACCTCGTCGAGCGCCTCGCCCTGCTCTGTCTCGAGGGGGGCTCCCGTCACCTCCTGGAAGAACGCGTCGAAGAGATCGTGGTCGCTCTTGGTGAGGTGGCCGGCGGCGGAGCCTGTCGTCGCAGCCGGGGTCGCGCGTGCCATCCGCTCGATCTGCATGAGGTTCGGATAGACCGCGCGCAGCTTGCTCATCGGGTCGTAGAGGGCTTGTGTGTCGGTCAGCCGGGCCAGGAGGTAGTCGTCCGCCGCGGCGCCGTCCGGCGGTCTCTCCAGCAACGTCGCGAGTGTGCCTTCGATGATGCGCACGTCGTGCTTGGGCCGCAGCGCCACCTCTTCGATGTGGCACGCGCCCTCGGCGTCGAGGTCCACGACGAGTACGCCCTTACGCTGCGTCGCCTCGTTGAAGGAGTACTTCAGCAGGGAGCCGCAGTAGCGGATGTGCTCTGCCCCAGCGCGCTGGGGGGCATGCAGATGCCCCAGCGCGGCGTAGTGGAAGTCCGCGAAGGCATCGGCCCCGACGTTGGCCGCGCCTCCGACCGAGAGCGTCCGCTCTGACTCGCTCGGCTCCCCGCCCGCTACGAAGGCGTGCGCCAGGACCACGTGCCGGGCTCCGTCGTCGGCATCGCGCTCGCAGCGGTTGATGAGGGCCCGCAGCGCGTCGTCGTGCGTGCGCAGGTCCTCAGCGCCGAGGGCGACTCGTACCTCCGTGGGATCGGCATAGGGCAGAGGATGGAAGTGCACGGGGCCGTGCTCGTCGGCGAGGCGTACGGTGCGCGGCACCGCCGTCGCCGGCCCCACGACGTGCAGTCCCTGGCCGGCGAACAGCCGCGAGCCGAACCCGATCCGCTCCGGGCTGTCGTGGTTTCCGGCGATGGCGATCACCGGGATGCCGAGGCCGAGCGTGATCCGCTCCAGCACGTCGTCGAGCAAGCGCACCGCGTCGGGGGGCGGCACCGCGCGGTCGTACAGATCGCCGGCCACGAGCAGCGCGTCGGCCTGGCGCTCATCCAGCAGCTCGACCAGTTGATCGAGGACGAACGCCTGATCCTCGGTCAAGTGCAGACCGTGGAACAGCCTGCCAAGATGCCAGTCGGAGGTGTGGACGAAGCGCATCGGGGAACCGCGCAGTCTAGGGCGCGGGTCCGACGCCCGGAGTTCGTGCGCACGCGAACTCCCTGAGGTCTCCCGCTACAGCCGTCCGTTCGCGCGACCGGACCCCTGTGTACACCTCCCACCCACGCGGGCCGCGGGACCGCATTGCGCTTCGGTGCCGTTCAGACGCCGCCCGGAGGAGTCAGTTCACGACCGTGAGAGTCCCCGTGACGGTGTAGTCGATGGATACGCACTCATCGGAGTTGAGGCCGAGCACCCAGCCGGTGAAGCGGATGGTCATGGCCGCGCCGTTGGTCGTCGGCAGGGAACTGCACGAGGCTGAGACGTCCTCGCAGTCCTCCGTATCGATGCCGACGCCCCAGTACACCTCTCCTGACAGGCCGTCCGGGTAGAGGG
>JAHEIK010000042.1:0-1256 GCA_024639415.1 Planctomycetota bacterium | reverse complement strand
GACGGTCAGCCGGCCGCGGATCGTGCGGCGGGTGTGGGCAGTTCCCTGCGCAAGGAGGCGACGGGTGCTGCGGCAGTGAGGCTGGCTGTCCAAGTCTGAACATCACAACCAGCAGCCTGTCGAGCTGAGGGTCGCATGTCTCGGACCCGCTAGAAACAGGGCTTGAGGCGACTCCACCACAGGTGCTTGGTCCTCTGCTTGCCTACGTGGCGCACCGGGGCTCGATTGCGCCGCACGTCGCATCTCGGTGAGTGAAGATCCATGGCGCGCGTGAGAAACCGTCCACAAGACCGCGTCGGCCTTGCCACGCCCAAGACGCGTGGAACGGGGACGAGTACGCATCTCGTCGGGCTGCATTTCGCGCGTTTGCGCACGGATCCGCAGCCGGCGAACAACTCGCACCGCAGTGCGGAAGATTCGGCGCTTCTTCGGAAAGAACCTGCGCCGGTACTGCGCTTGCTCAGGCGTCAACGGATGTTGTTGGAGGTTGCCATGACGAACCACGCTGGACGTAGTCGACTCACGTTCTACTTCACGGCTGGCTACGCCTGGGAGCAGATGTATCAGGTTCAGTCCGACGGCAGCGGCTACGCGGCGCTGGATCCGGCCGTCTCCGGCGGCGCCGAGCCCAGCCTGCTGCGCCACTTGGACTCCTCCGGGCATGCCGTCCGCTGGTTCCTGCAGGTCGAGGTGCGTGACGGCATCGAGCAGCTGGTCGCTGTCTCGGAGTCCGGTGACGAAGCACGCCTCGTGGATGACATGACGCTGCAGGTGGGCGGTCGCGGAAGTTCGTACGCTTATCCCCGTTGGGCCGACGACGACCAGATCGTAAGTTTCTGCGCCGTGCGTCGGGATCCGAACGTGAATCCCGAGGACTTCACCTACCCGGATGCCGACATCGTGGAGGCGGAGACGGGGCAGTATCTGCTGGCGCTCGATCCCACGACCATGACGCCGGTCGGTGAGCCCGTGTTCGTACCGCTGCCCAGCTGGATTCGGGGCGCGCCGATCTATGAGCTGGACGAAGATGAGGAGCCCACGGATGTCGTGATCGGCTTCGAGGGAGATATGCGGGATGCCGCGCGCAATCTCGTCTCGGACCTCTCGCAGAGCGGCACGTCGTTCGTGTACCAGAGCTACGTCGACTACAAGGGGACGTGGCGGGCCGACGCGACAGACTGGACCCAGGCGGGCTCGTTTCCCGCGCTCGACGCCGACGAGTTTCTATACGTGCCACGCTGGAGCCCGGATGCGTC
>JAHEIK010000041.1 GCA_024639415.1 Planctomycetota bacterium | reverse complement strand
GAGGCGCGGATGCCCGCCCCCCATCACCTCGATGACGACGTCCACGAGGTCGGCGAGGAGCGCGTCGGTCAGGCCGAGCTGGATGCCGTCGCGGATCGCCCGGCGCAGCAGGCGCCGCAGGACGTAGCCGCGGCCTTCGTTGCCGGGCTTCACGCCGTCGCTGACGAGGAAGCACATCGCCCGGGCATGCTCCGCGATGCGGCGCATGCGGCGTGCATCTTCGCCCTCGGTCTGGCCGCCGTCCGCGCGCCAGGCGTAGTCCTTCTGCGCAAGCTCAGCGACGCGGTTCACGATCGGACGGAACAGCGGTGTGCCGAACGGCGAGAGCTCGCCGTGGGACGCAGCCATGATGCGCTCGAAGCCTGCACCGCAGTCGATGTTCTTCTGCGGCAGCGGTACGAGCTCGCCGCCCTCGCGGCGATCGAACTGGGTGAAGACCGAGTTCCAGATCTCGACGTACTGGCCCGAGTCGTAGACGCCGGGGCCGCCGTCGCCCGCGGCGAACTCTTCGCCGTAGTCGTAGAAGATCTCAGTGCAAGGACCGCAGACGCCGTTGGGGCCCTTCGCGGGAGCGTCTGCGGGCCAGAAGTTCTCCTTGGCGTCGCAGCGCAGGATGCGCTCGGGGGCGATGCCGACGGCCAGCCAGGCGGCCTCGGCCTCGTCGTCGTCTTCGTAGATCGAGACCCAGAGTTTGTCCTTCGGCAGGCCCACCACGTCGGTGAGGAACTCCCACGCCCAGGCGATCGCCTCCTGCTTGAAGTAGTCGCCGAAGGAGAAGTGGCCGAGCATCTCGAAGAAGGTCAGGTGGCGCGGGGTGCGGCCGACGTTCTCCAGGTCGCCCTGCCGGAAGCACTTCTGGATCGTGCTCACGCGCCGGTCGCTCAGGTCCCCCTTGCCCACGAACTGGGCCTTGAACTGGTTCATCCCCGCGCCGGTGAACAGCAGCGTCGGGTCGTTCTCGGGGACGAGCGAATCGCTCGGCTTCATCACGTGGCCGCGCTCTGCGAAGAACGCGAACCACTTCCTGCGGAGGTCGTCGGGGCTCATGCAGAGGAAGGTACACGCGCCCCCGCAGGCCCCGTAGGTGCGGCGGGGCCCTTCGTGCGGCTCCGGGGGCGGGCCTGGGTACCGTGCGCCCGTGAAGCACCTCGTCCGCACCTTCGTCGGGATCCGCTGCGGCCACGCCGTCCGCACCCGCCTGCACGCGCTCGGCACCGAGCTGCGCGGCGGGGATCCGAGCCTCAAGCTCCCCCACATCGAGGACCTGCATCTCACGCTGCAGTACCTCGGCAACACCCCGCAGGAGGATCTAGGGCCGCTGAGCCAGGCCCTCGAGTCCGCGGCGGAGGGCTTCCGGCCCTTCGAGGTGAACTACACCGGGCTGGGTGCCTTCCCGGACGCGAAGCGTCCGCGCGTGGTCTGGGCGGGCGTCGAAGAGGTCTCGGGCGAGGGCACGCTGCGGGAGCTTGCGACGGCCGTCAACCGCGAGCTGCGCGGGCTCGGCTACCGGCCCGAGCGGCGCGCCTTCCATCCCCACGTCACCGTGGCCCGGGTCCACCGCCGGCCTCCGGAGCGGGTCTTCGTCGCCCTGCGCCGCGCGGAGGGCGGGGGTCCAGAAATGGACTTCGGCAGCGAAATCCTGTCGGACCTGAAACTTATCCTCTCCGACCCGGAGAACCGCCCGTACCATTACATCGACCTAACAACGGTCGAGCTGGGGGACTAGCCCCCACGGCAGGCGATCTCGGGGCGTCGACACGACGTGTGACCGCCGGGCCGTTCACACGAGACAGATACATACGAGACAGATACATACGAGACAGAGAAGTAGGGCAGGGAGCAGGAATGGTGCGCAAGACGAAGACGGTAGCGAAAGCCTCGAAGGCGAAGGTCTCCAAGGCCAGGACTTCCAATGCAATGTCCACCGAGTCCCGTGAAGGGTCGTCCCGTGAGGGGAAGAGGCGCAAGCAGGCGCTCACCGACGCGCTCACCACGATCGAGCGGGCCTACGGCAAGGGCTCGATCATGACGCTCGGCGAGGGCAACGCCCAGAAGATCGACGGCATCTCCACCGGCAGCATCTCGCTCGACCTCGCCCTGGGCGGCTACGGCATCCCGAAGGGACGCATCACCGAGATCTACGGACCGGAGTCCTCCGGCAAGACGACGCTCTGCTCCCACATCGTAGCCAACGCGCAGAAGGCCGGCGGCATCTGCGCCTTCATCGACGCGGAGCACGCCTTCGACTCGAGCTATGCCAAGAACCTCGGCGTGAACCTCGACGAGCTGCTCGTCTCACAGCCCGACAACGGTGAGCAGGCCTTGGAGATCGCCGAGACGCTCATCCGCAGCAACGCCGTCGACGTCGTGGTGATCGACTCGGTCGCCGCGCTCGTGCCCAAGGCCGAGATCGACGGCGAGATGGGCGACAGCCACGTCGGCCTGCAGGCGCGCCTCATGAGCCAGGCGCTGCGCAAGCTCAGTGGTGCCATCCACCAGTCCAACACCGCGGTGCTCTTCACGAACCAGATCCGCATGAAGATCGGCGTCATGTTCGGAAGCCCCGAGACGACCTCGGGCGGCAACGCGCTCAAGTTCTACGCCTCGGTGCGCCTCGACATGCGGCGCATCGGCTCCATCAAGGGCGCCGGCGATGTGGTCATCGCCAACCGCACCCGCGTGAAGGTCGTGAAGAACAAGATCGCGCCGCCCTTCCGCCTCGCGGAGTTCGACATCATGTTCGGCAAGGGCATCGACCGTGTCGGCGACCTGCTCGACCTCGCCGTCGATGCCGGCGTCGCCGAGAAGAGCGGCTCGTGGTTCTCGTGGAAGGGCACGCGCCTCGGCCAGGGCCGGGAGAAGTCCTGCCTCTTCCTGCGCGAGAACGCCGACCTGCTCGCCGGCCTCGAGGCCGAGACGGGCGCCGCCCTGGGCATCCCCGGGCACGAGCCTGAGGAGGCAGAGGCCGAGAAGGCAGAGGCGCCTGTCACGGCGGGTTAGGCGCTCTGCCACTCCCATTCCGGACTTGCCTGGTAGGGGCGGGCTGCATGCCCGCCCTAGGGCACGCCCCCACACCCGGACTTACCCGGTAGGGGCGGGCTGCATGCCCGCCCTAGGGCTCACCCCCACGTCCGGACTTACCCGGTAGGGGCGGGCTGCATGCCCGCCCTGGCGCTTGCCTTCTCCCTCGGAGTTGCCCTGTAGGGGCATCCCGACCCTGAGCGAGGCGAAGCCGAGTCGATGGGGAGTGGTTGCCCGACCCGACCGATCTCGCAAGGCGCTTACAACTCCGCACGGGCCGGGCAACCACTCGCCTGCGCAGACGCAGCCTTCGGGATGCCCCTACACCCCGCTGCATGCCCGCCCTGGCGCCCTGCCCCCTTCGACTCGCTCCGCTCGCTCAGGACCTGCGGCTCACCATCCCTCCCTCACCATCTCTCCCCCACGTCCATCGGAGCCGTGAAGGAGACGGAGTGAGGGCGCGCGTGTGAGGGGGGTGGCGTCCCCGCTAGCTCGTGAGCTCCCTACGGCCTCACAAACCGCCTGAGCTCGTCCGCCCGCTCCTCGAGGGTGCCGCGATCGATCTCACCGAGCACGTCGAGGCTGAAGTCGCTGACGGTGAAGCTTGCCACCGCGGTGCCGTACAGCATCGCGTTGCAGACGTCGTCCACGCGCTGGGCGTGCTCTCCGGCGAGGAAGCCCATCACGCCGCCGGCGAACGAGTCGCCTGCGCCCGTCGGATCCACGACGACGTCGAGGGGATACGACGGCAGCGCGAAGAGGCGCTTGCGCGAGAAGAGGAACGAGCCATGCTCGCCCTTCTTGACGATCACGAAGCGCGGTCCGCATTCGAGCATCGCGCGACCGGCCGCGATCAGGTTGTCCTCGCCTGAGAGCGCCTTCGCCTCGGCGTCGTTGATCATCAGGCCGTCCACGCGTGCGATCACCTCGAGCAGACGCTCGCGGGCGATGTCGATCCAGAGGTTCATCGTGTCCATCACGACGAGCCGCGGATCGGTCAGTTGATCCAGGACGGACATCTGGATGTTCGGTTCGGTGTTGGCCAGGAAGACGTACGGACTCGAGCGGAACGACTCGGGCAGCGTCGGCGCGAACGACTCGAGCACGTTGAGATTGGTCTCCAAGGTCTCGGCCTGGTCCATGTCGCCTTCGTACTTGCCGGCCCAGTGGAACGTCTTGCCGCCCGCGGCGACCTCCAGACCTCCGAGATCCACATCGTGGCCTTCCAGGACCTTGCGGTACTTCGCCGGGAAGTCCTCGCCCACGACGCCCACGAGCCCGACGCGGGCGAACTGCGAGGCGGCCACGCTGAAGTACGTGGCGCTGCCGCCCAGGATCCCCTCACGGGTCCCCGACGGCGTCTCGATGTCGTCGAAGGCGACGGTGCCGACGACACACAGTGCCGGCGTATCGGGGGACAGGTCGGTCATGGAGTCTCCTCTTCGAGCGAACGACTGGCGTTCGCCTCGACGTCAGCGGCGATGGTCTCCGTGGAGGGATGCCCCTTCCAGAAGATCCAGAGCAGACCGCCGGGCAGGTTCACGCCCAGCACGGCCAGCCGGAACACGACGGACAGGCCGACCGCTTCGGTAGCCGGCACGCCCAGCAGTCCGAAGAAGTAGGCGAAGGCCAGCTCCCCCACGCCCCAACCACCTGGGAGCAGCGGGATGGCGCTCAGCAGGTTGGCCAGCGGCACGAGCGCCATCGCAGCTCCGAGGGTGATGCCCTCGATCCCCAGGGCGCGCGCAAGGAAGTAGCAGGCGGTCGCGTTGGCTGCGTGATTGAACAGGCTGATGCCGAGCGCCGCGACGAGCGTCGGGAGGTGGCTGCGGTAGAGCTGGGCGGCCGAGCGCAGCTCGCCCAGCACACTCTGGAACGGCAGCTTCTTGACCAGCCACGACAGGCCGAGAGCGCGCCGCACATGGCGGGAGAGCACGATGATGCCCGCAACGAGGCCGACCCCGAGAACGGATAGCACTACGATGCGCGGCACTTCGTAGGCCTCGCCGCGCGCGGTCACCAGGAGCACGCCGGCTGCGAACACAACCAAGCCGAACAGCCCCAGGAAGCGGTCGACGAACACCGAGAGTACGGCCTTCGTGCCGATGCCGTGCTCGCCCTCGTAGCGCGCTCGCGCCTCCTTCTGGGCGTACCAGGCCTTCACGAAGTCGCCGCCCGTAGAGCCCGGCACCGCGAGGTTGAAGAAGCCTCCGATGAAGCTCAGTCGCGTGACGCGCAGGAAGGGCAGATGGATGCCCACACCGTGCATCAGGATCTTCCAGCGGAACGCCGTGAACACCACGAGCGCCGCCAGTCCCAGAAGCACGCAGACGACCGTCGGCAGGCTTTGCCCGAGCCGTCGGAAGAGCGTGCGCGCCCCGTACGTGATGTCCGACACTTCGCGCTCGCCGTAGACACGCACGCCGATGTCAGCGCGCTTGAGCACGACGCGCGTGCCCTCCGGCACGGTCGCTGTCCCCTCGTAGCCGGAGACCGTGATGGCGTAGTCATCACCCTCCGCCTCGATCTGCCCCGTGAAGACCGCCCCGTCCACGGCGACGATCTGGTCGTCCCACTGCAGCTGGGTGGCCAGCACCCAGACCAAGAGCCCGACGCCGAGCAGGCGCAGGACCCATGTCAGCGCAGTCTTGGATCGTTCTCTCAAGGTGCGGTGCCCCTCCCGGCGAGAGGATTACCGCATGGACGGCCCGGGCTGCGAAGGAACGACCGGCGCCACGGGCTGCGCCAGCTCGGGATAGCGCTCCCGAGCCCAGCGAGTCCACGTCACGCGCCGAAAGCCCAGGTCCCGGCCTGCGATGCGCGTCAGCGACTGCCGCGCCTTGTGGCAGATCGTCGGGTCGGAGTCCTCGAGCAGCGGCAGCAGCGTAGCCACCGCGGAAGCCGAGTTCACGGTGCCGAGGTACTCGACGGCCTCGACCCGCACGCGATCGTTGGGCTCGCTAGCGAGGCGGGCCCGCACGAGGGGCTCCGCCCCGCTGTCGCGGATGGTCTTCAGGCCGCGGACAGCTTCCTCGCGAACGAACGCGGTCTCGTCGCCGATCGACTCGCGCAGAGCGAGCCGGGCGACCTCCTCCATACGCAGTACGAGGGCCCGATCAGCCGCCCGGCGCACCGCGGCGTCCGACGTGCTGACCAGATACGGTCGCGTGTAGAGCGGACGCAGCGCCTGGCGCGCCAACGCGCTCGTAGGCAACCGGTACCGCCCAAGCTCCTCCACCAGCTGCGCCGTACGGCGCGCGGAGCCGGCTGCCCCGCGCTCCTTGTTCAGAGCATCCAGCTCACGAACACGGCTCTGCATGCCGGCGCCGCTGTCTGCGACGCGACGCACCGTCGTCCGCGGGAACTTCATGGTGAGTCGCGTGAGGGAGTTCGCAGCATTCGCCTGGGCGAGGGCCGACGGGTCCGTGAGCAGCACGTCTGCCAGCAGGTCCACGACCTGTGCCTGCCCCTCGAGCCGCTCGTAGGTGAGCTTGCCCAAGCGCTGGACGGCGTCCACGGTCTTGTCGATCAGGAACTCGTCGGCTGTTACGCGGTAGCCACCACGCTGGCTCTCGTGGCTCTGCCGGACGATGCGGTAGTAGTCCTCCGCCTCACGGTCCTGGCCGAGGACGCCATAGCGGAAATCGTCGATGATCGACGTGTCCTCGCCGGACAGCTTCTTGGTCCGTGTGCATCCCGCTGCCGCTGCAAGGAGCAGCACTCCAAAGGCGCCCACGGCGCAGAACGTGCTCCAGCCACGCATCCTGATTCGTTCCTCCGCCTGCTGAGTCGTCTGGGCGCAGATCGTAGGCGCGACGCCGACGTCGGCAGCAAAGCACTTCGGCTGCCCGTCCTCGTCCGCAATCAGGGCCCACGGCCCCGACCCGCCTGAAGTCCTTGCCCTGCAACGGCTTGGGCACAATTGGAAACACGGTTACCGCCCGTTACCGCCGGGGAATGAGAGCCCATTCGTGACTCGGATGCCCTAAGCGCCTACGCTGTCGGCAGATACGTCCCGTAGGCGCGCTGCACGTACTCAAGGCATGGCATTTGTTGTTGTCATGCTCTGTGTCGGCTGCATGCCGACGGCTCCCTTGGAGGACTTCGATGCGACTTCGCTCATGGCTGCTACCGCTCGCGCTCGCACTCCCGCTCATCTGGCTCGGAACCGACGCGTGGTCGTGCATCCGCTTCAAGGCCCCCGGCGGGTCCGTGAAGCCCGGACTCCGTGAGCCGGCCGATCCCCCCCCCGAGACGAAGGAGCCCACGGATCCGGTGACCAAGGAGCCGACGGATCCCACGACGCCGACGACGCCGAAGCCGGCGCCGACGACGACGCCCAACATGCCCGGCCCGAAGACCCCCTCCGCCGGGACCCCGAAGGTCGGCGGCACGGGTCGCAAGGCGCCCGCGGTCGACAACACCACCTGGGAAACCTGGTGGGAGCTCAACCGCGTCGAGTTCTTCCCCCACCGCTGGGTCGGCGCCGTCATCTCGCCTGAGGACGGCAAGCTCCAGCGCAAGGGTCCGCAGCATCTGCACCCGAACGTCGTGCAGGCGAAGGTGTGGCCCGTCCTGAAGAAGACGGTCGACCACAAGCACGCCTTCGTCCAGGAAGCCGCGTTGATCACGATGGGCCGCGTCGCAGCCAACGAAGCCCAGCGTGCCGAGGCGCGTACGATCCTGCTGAAGAAGCTGAAGCATCGCAACCACCTCATCGCGCGCTCGGCCGCCCTCGGCCTGTTCTACGTCGCCGACGAGAGCAGCATCCTGCCGATGTACCGCATCGCTTCGAACGAGAAGACCGAGGAGGACGTCCGCGCCTTCCTCGCGCTCACGATGACCAAGCTCAAGCACCCGATGGCGGGCGGCCTGCTCAAGCAGCTTGCCGACACCAACAAGGGCTACTACGAGCTCGTCGGCTCGGCGCTCATGGGCCTCGGCTACACCGGCATCGAGGAAGACAAGTCGATCCCCGAGTTCCTCTACGAGATCGCCTTCCGCAAGAAGAAGGTGCGCGCCAAGTTCCGCGCCCTCGCAGTCGAGTCCTTCGGTCGCATCGGTGACCTCGAGGTCGGTCGCGAGGCCATCCTCAAGGGTCTGGCCGATCGCGACTCCGAGGTGCGCCGCTCCGCGGCCATCGCCATCGGCGTGCTCGACTACCGCACGGCCAGCGAGCGCAAGATCGAAGAGATCCGCGCTCCCTACGAGGAGTTCGTCGGCGTCGTGATGACGCCCGACGACGAGGCGCGCATCAAGGCACTCGAGTCCCTCATCGACGGCGAGCGCCGCACGATGGTCAAGACGGTGAAGAACATCGTCAAGAAGCTCGGCGAGGTGATGAAGAAGGACAGCGACGCCTTCGTCCGTCGCATGTGCGCGGTCAGCCTCGGTCGCATCTACTCCCAGCACCCCACGTCCTTGATCGAGCGCTTCCTGCGCGACCAGATCAAGCGGGACCGCGTGGGCATGCGCGAGTACGCGCTGCTCTCGATGGGCATCGCCGGGATCGACGGCACGCACGAGCTCGCCTTCGAGCAGCTGAAGAACCGTAACCCCTCCGCTCGTGGCGCCGCGGCGATCACGCTCGGCCTGCTCGCCAACCCGGATCGTGAGAAGCCCGTCGGAATCGCCGTCCGCAAGGCTTGCGACGCCAAGCTGCGCTTCGTCATCCAGAACGACGCCCACCCCTTCATCCGCGGCTACGCGTCGATCGGTGCGGGCATGGCGGGTGCCGCTGGTGCAGCCGAGCCCATCCTCAAGATGGTCAAGACCACCAAGACGCCTGAGGCCCGTGCCTACGGTGCTCTCGGCCTGGCACTGCTCGGCACGAAGAAGGGTTCGGACGAGATCAGCGGCTTCATCAAGTCGCCCAGCCAGATGCGCAACGGCTTCGTCGCGAGCCACATGGTGTACGCCCTCGGCCTCACCAAGGATCGTCGTCAGCTCGACGAGCTGCTGAAGCAGTCGCTCAACGATCACGACCAGTACGTCCAGGCGGCAGCATTGGCCGGCGTCGGCTACCTGTGCACGGCGGAGTTCTATCCCGCTCGTCACAAGATGTCGCGCGGCTACAACTACATGCTCAACATGGACTACATCGACACCTACTTCTTCAAGCTCTAGCGGGTGGCCGGGCTGGGGGCGGAAGCGCCCCTTCGTCGGCCTCGCGTGGCAGACCACGCCACGGCCTCCTCAGGAGCACTCCGCTCCCCATCCACCCGACCCGCTAGTTGGGTGAGATGGCGGCCGGAGAAGAAGACGCGGGCCGCTCGTTGTGAGCGGCCCGCTCGTCGTTTTGGGCTATCGGCCGGCGGCGGTGTCGAGGATGTAGTCGGCGATGGCCGCGAGGCCCTCGTCGGCGCTCTCGGTCAGCGGCTTCACGCGCTCCAGGGCCTGCGGCCCCATACGCAGGAGCGCTTCGGCCGCGTTGAAGCGCACAGGACCCTTGCGCCGGAGCGCGGCGAGCAGCGCCTCGAGCACGGGCAGGGCCTGCGGACCGAAGTCGGCGAGCACCCCCGCCGCGCGTGCGGCGAGGTCCTCGTCCTCGTCTGTCAGCAGCGCGGCCATCGGCTGCACCACGGCGGGCCCGGCGAGCGCCAGCGCCGCCGCCAGCTCGGCGCGCTGGACCGAGGTCGCCTTGCGCCAGAGACGCACGCTCGCGGCGATGCCCGGCTCCCCGAGTCGCGCCAGCGAGAACAGGGCCTGCCGGCGCACCCTGGCGTTCGGATCCTCGGTCGCAAGCCGGGCCAGGTCCTCCACGGCGGATCGGCCGGCGAGGCCCATGTCCCGGAACGCAAATACAGCCGCCCACCGGACACTCACGCGCTCCGCCTTCAGGGCGGCCCTCAGTGGGTCGGCGGCGGCAGGCCCAAGCTTGCCCACGGCGAGGCGTGCGTGCCGCCTGATGGGCTCCTCGGGCGCGGAGAAGAGCTCTACGAGCCGCTCTGCGGCGCGCGGCGAGCGTGGCGCGAGGCGTCCTACAGCGATGACGGCTGCCAAGCGTACGGACGGTGCCGGATCGTCAAGCCCCGCCAGCAGCAGATCCACGCTGGGTGCCTTGTCCCACTCGAGCACGCTCAGGGCCCACATCCGGGCCGCTCGCTCCTCGACGGGCAGCGCGCCGGCCAGCGAACGCCATGTCGTCAGCGAGCGCCGCTGGTAGCGCTCCTGCAGCATGGGCATCGTCTTGGCGTTCGTCGGCATCTCGGGCTCAGGATCGCCGCATGCCGTCGCTCCCAACAGCACCCCGATGATGAGCAAGCCGCGCTTCACTTGCGAACCCTCAGCCACAGCGCTTCGGGCTGCGGATCCTGATGCCGGATCGTCCAGGGCACCGAAGCCATGCCGCCGGGCAAAGCACCGCGGCGATGGACGACGCGCACCTCGATCACGGGCTCCGTGTCGCCCTCGGTTGCCTCGAACCGGCACACGGCCCGACGGGTCTCCCCCGGGCTCAGCCGCGTATCCACCAGCTGCTCGCTCGGCCACGTCTGCCAGAAGCGCGGATACGAAGCCTGCTTGCCCGCGTCCTGCGCAGCCCCGACACCGAGCACGAGCCCACCCGGGTTGCGCCAATCCCCCACAGCCAATGCAGGCGTCTCGTCCAGACCCGCCGCGACGAGCGCGCGGTCGCCACCGACGAGACGCAGCGGCTTGCCGTCGTGCTCCGCCCACACCCCCACGACCACGTGCTTCGTCCACGTACCCGTGGGGACCTTGTGTCCGGCCGCCGCGTTCGTCACGGCGACCTCGGCGATCCACGCGCCGCTCTCCTCATCCCGGCGCTTGGTGACGCTGACGTCGAGGGCCTGCCCCCCGAAGTGCGGCTCGCTGCCGAGGAAGCGATGACTGTGGATCTCCTGCGGCGTGCGGTGCAACCCGTCCCACGCCATCTGGTCCATGGCGCGACCGGTCTTGTCGAACATCGAGGCGCCCGGCATGTGGCAGTCCAGGCACGAGCGGAACTCGTCGTCCGTGCGCCCCGAGACCCAGCGCTTCCACTCCTCGAAGGTGTCG
Source organism: Planctomycetota bacterium (assembly GCA_024639415.1). Classification (GTDB taxonomy): domain Bacteria; phylum Planctomycetota; class PLA2; order PLA2; family JAEUHO01; genus JAHEIK01. The sequence continues at coordinate 4,708 of JAHEIK010000041.1, read as the reverse complement.
ATCTTGGGCGCGCCGCCTGCCTTCCAGCGGCCTCCGCCCTGGTGACAGCCTGCGCAGACGTGGCTCGTCTGGAAGAGCGGGTTGTAGGCCGCGCCCATGTAGGCGTACGTCGCGTCCGCCGAGGATCCGAAGGCCACGTGGATGCCGCCGGGGCGCCCGCTCGTCTTGGGATTTGGCCGGAGCACGCCGTACGCACCGAAGACGCCGCTCTCGCGCACGTCCTTCACGCTCTCGATCTTGTGGCAGAAGTCGCAGTGGTTGCCGGCCATCACGCCGCGCGCCTCCCACTCGGCCTGCGGTTCGTCCAATGCATGCGCCGGCTGGTGGCAGCCCATGCAGTCGTCCGGAGCTGCGGGCTCGCTCGCCTGCATCTCCTTGCGCTCCCACGTCACCAGCCCGTTGTCCGCCATGCGCGCGTGCCGGCTGTCGAACCACTGGTCGTAGTGCCACGCGTGGCACGTGCCACACGCCATCACGTCGTTTGGATCGTCCGCGCCCGACGCGCGGTTCCAGACGTAGTCCGGATTGTCCGTGCGGTCGAGATGCTGCAGCTCGATGGCCACGATCCCGGACGCCGTCTCGCCGGCTGCGAAGCCTGGAGCGTCGTCGCCGGTGAAGAAGGCCGTCTCGCCGTTGCGGTAGCCCGAGCAGCCTGCGGTGAACGACTGCGCGAAGAGCGCGTCGCTGCCCTGGAACGCGATCTCGGCCTCGCCGCGGGCATCGGTCTGCGAGCGTGTGCGCGTGTGCCCCTTGAGCTGTACGACCGCGCCCTTCAGCGGCAGGCCGTCCAGGTCGCTCACGCGGACGCGCACGCGGTAGACGGCGTCTTCCTCCAGTCGCGGCAACGCGGGCGCGATCTTGATCTGCCCGCGGTAGCTGCCATACGGCGGACGCTCGTCGTCGGGCTCGTGGCGCTCGCCGTAGGACTTGGCCCACAGCTCCGGCGCCTCCCAGGCCATGTAGATCGTGTGGACGGCGCTGCCGTCCTTGCTGAAGACCAGGCGCCCGAGCCCGTCGCTGGCATGCCGGTAGCGCAGGCCCATGCACGACCAGGCGAACGTCGCCACGGCGCCACGGAAGTCGCGCGCGTCGCCCGTGATGCGCCCTTCGCCGTAGGCCGCCCATGCGCCGCCGTAGATGTGCTCGGCCACGCCTGCGATCACGACCACGAAGCGCTTGCCGCGCCGGCGCACCTCCATGTCGTAGCGGTCCCGGGCGAGCCAGTAGCGCGCGCGCACGACGGGGCCCGTGCCGGGCGGGTCGGGCACGTCGGCCCACGCGTCGCCCTTGCGGTGCCACTCCTCGGTCCACTCCTCGACCTGCTCGAGCGAGGCGCGCGGGAAGTACTCCTCCACTTCCTCGAAGGCTCCGCTGGAGAGTCCGCCGCCGCGGATCCAGAGCATCAGGAGGATGGAGCCGACGCCCAGCAGCAGCCCCAGCAGGATCCAACGCACCGCACCTGCTTGGGTGGAGCCATCCGCCTTGTCCGAGGTCGCCTGAGCCACGCGCCGAGGATAAGCAGGAAGCCGCTCAACGACCGATCATGTCGAAGAAGTCATCCATCTGGATCACGTGATCCAGCCGCTCCCCGACGCTGACCTCCTCGACGCTGGTATGGCCGACCATGTGGCTCTCCAGCACGGATACCACCGTGTGACGCCTCAGACGCCTCGCCAGGTGCCGCGCCTCCTCGACGGGCACCAGGGGGTCACCGTGGCCGTGGAGCAGGAACACGGCCACACCCCGCAGGTTGTGCAGTTCGTCGTCCCACAGCGCCGGCGAGAGGCCCTCGATGCGCGGGGCCGCGCGGGTCATCACCTGTTCCCGCGCCTTGGCCCGCTCGGCAGCCCTGGCCTTCACGAGCGTGGCCAACTCGACCAGTTCCGGGCGGGTGAGTCCTTCCGGCGGCTTCTCGGGTACGTCGCCCGCCTCCATCCATGCGGCGAGCTTGCGTACCTCGGGGTCGTCGCCGAAGGTCGGGATGAGGCCTGCTCGGATCAGGTAGCTGCGCGCGAACTCTGCAGCGTGGGCGCGTTCCCAGCGCAGCGTGCCGTCGTCCGGGCCCGCATCCTCGTCCGCGAACCACGCGACCGACGTGCGCAGCATGTCGTCCGGCGCTCCGATGGCCAGGATGGCGCGTAGCCCGCTGCCGCCCGCCGCCACGTACTCGACGCAGCCCTTGAGCGCGAGCGCGCCGCCCACGCTGATGCCGACCACGCCGATGCGCTTCGGATGCGCGCCCTCAAACGCCCCGCGCGAGATCGCCTGCAGCACCTGCGCCACGCCGCGTCCAACAGGCGCGGGGTCGAGCGGATCGACGAGGGTCGGCAGTTCCGGGGCGATTACCGTGAAGCCGGCGCGGGCGAACGCCTTCAGCGCGTGCACGATGCGGCCGTCCTCCAAGCCGACGGGCGCCACCCCATGGACGAAGAGCATGGTGGGCGCCGGCCCGCTCTCCTGCCGCAGCAGCCAGACGCGCTTGGCGCCGTAGCGGGCGGGGTCCTCGAGCATGCGCAGACCCGCAGGTGCCTCGTAGGGCTTCTCGAGGTCGTCCGGCACCGAATCCTGGAAGGCGAGCAGGCAGCGCACGGCCGGCACGCGCGGCACGACGATGAACGCCCCAACCGCCCCCACAAACAGCAGGAGCACGGCGAGGAGGAGTCCCAGGCGGAGGAAGCGCGGCCACATCGCGCACCAAGCTACCTCCCCCGCCCGCTCTCGTGGCTACGCTGGTGCCTTCCTCACCGGAGCCGCCTCGATGATGACCCGCCTCCTGCTGCCCACTTGCCTGCTTGCCGCAGCCGGCCTCACGCTGCTCGCTCGGCCTCCGACCCCGCTCGCGGCGAAGGAAGCGGCCATCGAGATCCACCGCGACGTGGTATTCGGACGCGGCGGCGAGACCGAGCTCAAGCTCGATCTGGCGCGCCCGCGCGCGGCGAAGGGCCCGCTGCCTGCGGTGCTGATCCTGCACGGGGGCGGCTGGGTCGCCGGCAACAAGCGTGACTTCCTCCCGATCGTGAAGCTGCTCGCGGAAGAGGGCTTCGTCGCCGTCACGGCGCAATACCGCCTCGCACGACCGACGATCAGCGGCATGGGCCGCCGCAACCCCAACCCCTGGCCGGCGCAGATCGAGGACGCCAAGTGCGCCGTGCGCTACCTGCGCGCCAACGCCAAGCGCTGGAACATCGACTCGCAGCGCATCGCCGCCATGGGCTTCAGCGCGGGTGGGCACCTCGCGATGCTGCTCGGCACCATGAACGGCGCGGACGGCCTCGAGGGCGAGGGTGGTCACGCGACCCATGCGAGCTCGGTGCAGGCCGTGATCTCGTTCTTCGGTCCCACCAATATGGGACGGGCCCGGCCCCAGGACACCAAGGACATCGCGAAGCTGCCGCCGGAAGAGAAGCGCGACGTGCTGCGTGCCATGGCGCTCTCGGCCATCTTCGGGCAGCGCTTCATGGAGGATCCCACACGCGCCAGTCCCTTGAGCTACGTCAACGAGGGCGACGCGGCGATGCTCCTGTTCCAGGGCACGAAGGATCGGCTGGTCGATCCCGAGCACACGGTCTCGATGATGGATGCGCTCACGCAGGCGGGCGTGCCCGGCAAGGTGGTCTTCCACGTGGGCAAGGGCCACGGCCGCGGCTGGAAGAGCGATCCGCTCGCGACGGACTCGATGCAGGACGTGCTGGACTTCCTGAACCAGCGCCTGCGCCCTGGCCGCGTCCGGAGCCTGGCGGCGCGCCTGAAGTAGGCGCTGGGGGTCCGCAGGCGCCCCGTATGCGAATGGGCCGGGCGAAGACTCGGCGTCTCGCTGCGCTCGCGCCTCCCTTCGCCCCTACGGGGATGCCGCGAGTGCGCACGGGCGTGCCAACCTCCCGAGGGGCCCGGCCGCGGAAGAGGGCCTCATCGATCAGGGCACGATCGAGCCAGCGCGCGAGCCAGCGAGCGCGCACCTGCGTGCGTACGCCCAGCGGGCCCCGGCCGCAGCCGCAGGCTGCGGATAGGGAGCGAGCCAGCGAGCGCGCACCTGCGTGCGTACGCCCAGCGGGCCCCGGCCGCAGCCGCAGGCTGCGCCCCGAGCTAGCGCGCGAGCCGGTGAGCGCGCACTGGCGTGCGCAACACCAGCGGGCCCCGGCCGCAGCCGCAGGCTGCGCCCCGAGCTAGCGCGCGAGCCGGCGAGCGCGCATCTGCCTGCGCAACTCCAGAGGGACCCGGCCGCAGCCGCAGGCTGCGGAGAGGGATGGTGCCGAAGGCGGGACTTGAACCCGCAAGGCCCGAAGGCCACTAGGTCCTGAACCTAGCGCGTCTGCCAATTCCGCCACTTCGGCCCGGTCTGGCATCGGGCGGAGATCGTAGGTGCGTCCGGCACCCGGTCAAGCCGGAATCCCTAGCCCTCTTTCTCCCGCCACCAGGCGCACTCTTCTGCGCCCATGCCCATCAGGCCCCCGTGCGGGCTAGCCGAACACCAGAAGGCGCACGATCAAGATGATGAGCGCGATTGCGCAGCAGGCCACGACCACCCCACGGACGAAGCGAGGCACGTCTTCACCAAGGTCGCTGAGACGGAAGAAGCCCATACGTGGAGACTACCTCCGGGCTGCCCGCTCGGGCCACACCACGTCATCTTCAGTTTCCGGCAGCCCGTCCTCGCCGCAGCTGCGCAGCTCGTAGGGCCGGTCGTGAGGCAGCAGGTACACCCACTCGT
>JAHEIK010000329.1 GCA_024639415.1 Planctomycetota bacterium | reverse complement strand
CGGGCGCAGGGCACGGCGCCATGGGGTCGCGCTACGGCAAGCGCCGCATGCGCGACTTCTTCGTGCGCCACCTGCTGGGCGTGGAGCCGCGCGGACGCTGACGGCAACGCGCGGGTCCGAACGCACGAGAGCCCAGACAATGAGGCCTGGGGGCCCGAAGCACGCGTCCCCGAGCACGCCGGCTCAGAAGGTTGTTGAAACAATCATCGCCCGCCGGCATCGGTCAGGTAGGAGATACACACCATGCGACTCGATCATGCCAAGCGCTTCTTCCTCACCGGCTCACTCGCTACGGCCCTGCTCGTGACGACAGGGCAGGTCTCGCGCGCTGAGCAGGCCCCCACCACCGACGCACGGGCTGTCCTCGAACGACTCATCCCCAGCGTTGCCGTACGCTCCCACGACGTCCACGTGGTTCCGCTGATCGACCGGGGTGCGGACCAGGCGACCCAACGCATCGTGCCGGCGCAGCGCGCGAGCCACCTCGTCTTCAAGGCGACGCCGCGGCGTGGCGTCGTGCTCGCGGCCAACGGTGGGATGCAGCCCGTCTTCTTGGCCGCCGGTTCGATTCTCTCGATCGACGGTGAAGAACACGTGATCCGCAAGAACCACGTCCTCACCCCGAAGTCGAAAACCGAGGTCGACGCGCTCGTGCTGCGACGCAATGCCTCCTCGGACGGCGCCAATGCCACGGGACTGCTCGCGGCCATGGCACCCCGCTACCTGCGGGAGCGTCTCGATCGTGGTGTCGAGAGCCGCGCTGTGCGCAGCTTCCTGCGCCGCTTCGAGCCGGCCCTCGTCGCTAGCGATGTCGCCGATGGAGTGAGGCCGTCGTTCGACGCGCTGGACAGCGCGTTGGCCGGCACGCCCGATGCTCTGCCTGCATCGCTTCAGGACTCGCGTGCCGTCGGTTTCGCGACGGTACTCAACGGACGCGTCCACAGCGTCGAGGTCTTTGCCTCGCACGAGTTGATGGCGGCCTTCGCCCCCAGCCTGCTCCGTGCCCACGCCTACAAGGCGCGGGCGCTGGCCTCGCACGGTGATGCGCTCGGCGTCCTGCGTCCGCTCGATGACGACCCGATCCGTGCTGCCCGTGAAGCTACAGCGTTGGTGCGGAGCTTCCTGGCGGACATGAACAAGAACGCACGCTACCGCAGCGACGACGCAAGTGAGGCAGGGGCCAACTCCTGGGCGATTCGCGGCTGGAAGGGCGTACGAGGACAGATCGACGCCCACGGGAGTCAGTTGGTGCACGCCGTGCTCTATCCGCGCGCTCCGTACCAGAAGGCGCTCTACAGTCGGACGATCAGGCCGGACGAGCCCGCGACGAATGGCCAGCCCGGCCTCGAGGAGTTGGGTCGTCGCGAGGGTCGCGGTACGACCACGGAAGCCGAAGACCGTCGCCTGAAGCGTGCCGCGAATCGTCAGCCGTAGCGTCCGCTCCTGAGACAGGCGTTCCCTCCAGGGCACTTCACGTGAGCTTCGCAGCAGACGAAGCCGCGGGAAGTGCCCTGACTTCGTGCCCGGCTCTGGGTGGTTCTCAGACCGGGAGCCCCCAGAGCACCCATGCGGCCCAGTAGTACGGGTGTCTCCACTTATCGTGGCTGCGCACATGGGCTTGTGCCTGCTTCAGTGCAGCCGCCACCCCCAGGCCCTTCGTGGCGTCGCTGGGATTCCACAACTCGTAGAACTTGATCATCAGTGCCTGCGTGGCCTCGTCGTCCACCTTCCACAGCGAGCAGAGGACGCGCGGCGCGCCGGCGAACATGAACGCGCGCGTCAGGCCGACGATGCCCTCCGTCTTGAAGATCGTCCCCTTGCCCGTCTCGCAGGCCGAGAGCACCACCAAGTCCGCCGGAACCCGTAACGGGTAGATCTCGAGTGCCGAGAGGAAGCCGTCGTTGTGTTCATCCGGCGTCAGCGCCAGGGCTGAGAGCAGCGGCTGCTCGGGATCCACGAGCCCGTGACACGCAAGGTGCAGCGCGCGCCACCGCGCTTGGCTTCTCAGCGCCTCATACAAGCCGGACTCCGACGCCTCCGGCCCGAGCATGCGCGTCGTGCCGATCGCTTCGACCTCGGCCCGCGTCGCGGGCAGTCGCGTGAGCGCGCCTCGCGCCGCCGCTCGCTGCATGGCGGCCGCCTGTTTCCCGTCGTAGTCGGGATCCCCCAGTGCCAGGACCTGCGTGCCGCTGTTCTTCCTCCCGACGGACTCTGCTTGCAGCAGGCCGAGCGTCGTGCCGGACGGCATGTACGCAATCTCGCGCCCAGGCAGGAGCAGAGCAAAGGGCACGTAGCCCAACCGACCGATGGGCGAGACCAGGACACGCGTCGCGGCCGGGTCCAACTCGAGCGGCGTGATGAGTAGCTTGCGCAACCCCGCGACCGCCTCGGGAGCCACATGCTGCTCCCCGCCTGCGAAGAGCGCGGCGAGTGCAGACTCGACTGCCTCCCGCTTCCCCAAGGCGACGACCCGCGCGCTCGCGCGCCGCACGACCAGCACCAGCAACGAGTCCGGCGTCGCGCCGTAGAGCAGCAGGGCCTCCGAAGGACCCAGGTACCCCTGGATGCGTGCCAACTCGTCGGGATCGGCAAGCGTCAGGGCCGCCGCAGCCTTGGCTTCCCGCCGCAGACGGCGGAACACCTCGACGACGCGCCCTTGCGCTGCGTCCAGCACCTTGCGCGCCGCGCGCAACCTGCGCAGCGAGCCGCTGCGCTGCGCCCTGCCCACCCGGCCGATCGCTGCACGCTCCGCATGGCGGGCCAACGCCAAGTCGCTGCGCAGGGGCGCGGGGATGACCGCCGCCTCCAATGCGCCGCGCGAACCCAACCCCTCGCGGAGGGATCCGGCGCGCCCCTGTTCGAGGAACGAGGAGAGCGCCGACACGTCCCCGGCCGCGGAGGCCGCGCGAACACCCAGTTCGTACAGCGACACATACGTGTCACGCGCACGCGCCGCCTCTCCCGCAGCGAGGCGCGCCGCCATGCGTGTGGTCAGAGACAGGCCCTCCTGCACGGCGAGTACGGCCGACGCGGGGTCGCCCTGAAGCATGTGCAGCGCAGCAAGACCCTCGAGGACGCGCACGTGTCCATGCGGGTCGGGTGTGTCCCGCAACAGGGCACGCGCACGCTCGTAGGTGGTGAGCGCCTGCCCGAGCGCACCGCGCTTGCGGTGCAGCGTGCCCAAGCTGCCGAGCACGCCGATGACACCGCCTCGATTGCCGAGCGCCTCCATCTCTGACAGAGCACGCTTCAGCACGGACTCAGCCTGGGGTATATCGCCGAGGCGCAGGTGCGTCGCTCCGATCTGGCCGCGGACGATGGACGCCTGCGGCTTGTCGTCCAATGCCTCGAATGCGGCCAGAGCGCGCTGGTAGAGAGCCAGCGCCTCGCTGTGATTGCCCATGCTGCGCTGCACGCCTGCAATGGACGCGAGAGACTGCGCCGCGCCCGCCTTGTCGTCCAGGGCCGCCTTCGCAGCACGTGCGCGTTCCTGTGTCTCGAGGGCTCGCTCGTAGTCACCCAGCCTGTGCTGGATGCCGCCGATGTTGCCGAGCAAAGCGGCCGCACCGGCGCGGTCACCCAGGGCGAGCTTGGCCCCATGCGCGCGCTCGTAGAGCGAGAGTGCCTTCGGCAAGTCGCCGAGCAGGTGATGCACGGTACCCAGGTTGCCCAGCGTGGTGGCTGCGCTGACCTTGTCGCCAATCGCCTCCATGGACGGCAACGCGCGCTCGTAGCAGTCCAGGGCCTTGGGATAGTCGCCCTGGTGCTCGTAGGCGATGCCCATGTTGGTCAGCGCGCCCGCCGCTCCGGCCTTGTCACCGGCAGCGTCCATCGCCCTCCAAGCGCGTCCTAGGGTCTCGAGGGCCTTGGCGTAGTCGCCAAGCGACGTGTGCACGTTGCCGATGTAGCCGAGGACGCGGGCAGCCCCGAACTCGTTGTTCAACGCCTTCTGCGCTGCGTGGGCGCGCTGGTGAAGCTCCAGCGCCTTGCGAAACTGACCGAGGCTCTCGTGGACCAGACCCAGGTTGCCGAGCGTGGCGGCTGCGCCGACTTGGTTGCCGCGGCGCTCGTCGATCGCAAGCTGCGCGCGCCACGACACAAGCACATCCGACCACGCAGATCGCCGGTACGCCGCCATCCCCGCGTCGCGATAGAGGCGCGCCGCACGCTGCAACCAACCGATCTGGAGTGCGGCCAGGGCGCCGCGCCGCAGCACCTCCTCGCCGTACGGCTTGCGCAACTGGACGAGCGCCGTGCCGCGTAGGTGCAGCAAGCGCACCGCGGTCACCGTGCCCGCCTCCGCGGGCAGCGCAGCAGCGGCTGCCTCGACCTCGGCGGGCTTGCCGGCGCGCAGGGCGGTGAGCAGCGTCTGCAGGAGCGCCCGGTACTCGCGCTCGTCGCCGATCGTGCGCAGCGCCGTGACATGGCCCGGGAGTTTCTCGACATCCGGCCCACGCACGCCGGCCGCGAAGGCGGTCGCCACGTCCCACGCGCCGCGTTGGGCCAGTTCGTCGGTGACGAGCCACGGATCCGGCCGCTTCGCGGCGGCTAGCGTGGCTAGAGCCTTGGCGTCCTTCGCCGCGCCGGCCGCCGCCAGGGCATCCGCCGCCTGCTGGACGCTCAGCGGCCTCGCCCGTCCCGGGCTCTTCTCGTCCCCCGTCGCCGACGACGCGAGCAGCAGCGAGCACAGAACGAGTACGACGGGGCGGCGCACAGAACCTCCAGGGCGGGGATCCTAACCGCTGCGCACGCCCACTGCAGTTGCAGGCTCCTCGCCGGGCCATGAGGGCCCCTCCGGATTCTGCTGCGGGCCGCGAGCGCGGACTGCGCATGACCTCCTGAGAGCCGGCTCAGACCGGCGTACCCCCAGGAGACGTGTCAT
>JAHEIK010000328.1 GCA_024639415.1 Planctomycetota bacterium | reverse complement strand
TCCGGCTGGGGCGCAGGTAGTTCGAGGCCGGGTCCTGCCGGTGCGCGGCGTCGTCGCCGAAATACCCCGACCATCCGCCCTCGGCCCGTTCCTCCTCGAATCCGGCGACCGGAACAGGCACGAGAGCCTCCGTGCCCCGAGCCGGCAGCGGCCACCACTGACCGGCTCGCTCCTCCGCGACCGCCGAACCGACGGCGAACAGGAAGAAGACGACGCCAAGGCTGGCGTGGACGAGGGTGGACTTCATGCCACGTAGGGTAGTGAGTACGGAGCCGCGTGGGAACTACGCCACTCGGTGACACTGCCTCGCGCGTGGGCTCGACCCGCACCGGGGAGCCAAGCCGGGTGTAGGAGTGAGCTCTTGGCGGAGCCAACGCGAGCGCGTAGGGGGCGGAGCCCCCTGAAGTGAATGGCTCTCCATTCCATACCCAGGCTCGAAACACTCTCTGTTCTCGGCCTGCTCCTAGAGCCCCGCCATTTCGGCTTGCTGCCCCCGGGGATAACGACGGCGCAGGAGGTGCGCCCCAGCCCCGAAAGAACGTGACCCCCGGCCAGCCCAACAGGCGAGCACGGGGGTCGCGGATATGTATGGTCGGGGCGACTCGAGTCGATACATATACGCGACCGGTGTTGGCGGCCGTGAGGCTCGCTGTCTAGCGGCTGCAGTCTGGGCGCGCAGGACGGCGGAGCGCGGCGGTCAGAGCCGCTCGACGTTCTTGCGAACCCACTCGGCTAGCTCCGTTTCGTCAAGCGTCCCCGAGGCGAGGTCGATGATCGTCGCCACGGAATCGATCTCGGTTGCCACCAGCGCCCAGCCATTGATGCGCAGGAACACGTCGAGGGCGGCCAACGCCACACGCTTGTTTCCGTCCACGAAGGGATGGTTCGAGCACAGGCCGAAGGCGTATGTGGCGGCGAGCCTGACGATGTCCTTCGGTTCATAGCGGTGCTTCTGCTGCGGGCGAGCCAATGCGGACTCGAGTGCCCCTTCGTCCCGCAGTCCAGGTGCGCCACCGTGCTCGGCGATCAACTCGCCGTGCAGCACGATCACGATCTCGCGCGTGAGCCAGCGCGGATCGCTCACCTGCCGAGCTCACGCAGCGCGTTGCGATAGTTGCGACGCGTCTCCTCGTAGGCCTTCATGGCATCGACGAACGTCTCGTCGTAGGGAGTGATGTAGAAGCCATCCTTGCCCTCGGTGAGGACGATCGTGTCCCCCTCACGGACCCGCAGCTTTGCCAGCGCCTCCTTGGGGAGCGTGACGGCGGCGGAGTTCCCGACCCGGCGGACCTTGAGGACGAACATGGCTCTTCTTCCCGTGACGTTTTGTTATTACGAAAGTATACACGGGTCCTCCGTGTCGACAATGGGAAGCTGCAGACCGGTCCTGGGCCCGCGCGATGGTGTCTCCTGTGGGGGGCGTCCTCGGCATGAGCCACGGCGCCCGACAGCAGTAGAAGGCAGAGGATGGCGCTCGGTGCGGTCCTGGGCATGGGGCTCCTCCGCAGGGCTCGGGGCCTGCTTCGCTGTAACCGGGCCGCCGGCACGCGTTTTCGGGGTTGACGGCTACGACATGCCGTCGTATTACAACGACAGCATGTCGTAAAGCCCCCTCGGAGGCGCTCGTGACCCATCCCCCGCTCGCCAACGCCGAGCTCGCCGTCATGGAACTGCTCTGGGCAGAGGACCGCCTGACGGCGCGCCAGATCCGGGAGCAGCTCTACCCCGACTCGACCAAGGCCCAGCACGGCACGGTGCAGCGGCTGCTCCAGCGCCTGGAGGAGAAGGGCTACGTCGCACGCGACAGCGAGCTGCCCGTGCATCTCTTCTCCGCGACGGTAGGTCGCGGGGCCTACGGCAGCAGCCAGCTCGAGGCCCTCGCCGCCAAGCTCACCGGCGGCGCCGTGGCGCCGCTGATCACTCACTTGATCGCCGAGAAGAAGATCTCGCGGCAGGAGATCGAGCGGCTGCGCGCGATCCTCGACGAGTCGCACGACGAAGGGAAGACGTCGTGAGCGACCTCCTGCTCCAGATGGGCGTGAGCAACCTCGCGATCGCCGGCGGCCTCGCCGGCGCCGCCTGGTATGTGCAGCGCGCCGGGCGCTTCCCCCGCGCGGCGCACGTCCTGTGGCTGCTCGTGCTCGTAAAGCTCGTCACGCCGTCGTTCGTAACGCTGCCGGTGATCGAGTTCCCGAGCGGCACCGCCGCAGACGCAGCGCTCCCGGCCATGGAGCTCGCGGGGTCCGCCACTGCGACGACGGCCGACGTCGCCGCACTCGCCCCGACGTTCGAGCCGCCGGCCTCCATCCCCCTGTCGACGCTCCTGCTCTGGGCGTGGGCTCTGGGCAGCGCCGTCGTCCTCGTGTGGTCGCTCGCGCGCATTGTCCGCTTCCACCGCGTGCTCGTCAGCACGTCGTCGCCGGCCCCCGGGTCGCTGCAGCGCGCCGCGTGCAGGATCGCCGGGCGCCTGGGCCTCTCGAAGGCCCCCGCGATCTTCACGGCGAACGCGCGCATCGTGCCGCTGGTCTGGTGGGTCGGCGGCCGCGTGCGGGTCGTGATCCCGGCGGAGCTCGTACGCAGCATGGAAGCCGAGCAGCTCGACGGCATCCTGGCCCACGAGCTGGCGCACATCCGTCGGTGCGATCACGTCGTGCGCTGGCTCGAGTGGCTGACGTGCGTCGCATGCTGGTGGAACCCGCTCGCCTGGTGGGCCCGGAAGGGCTTGCGCCACAACGAAGAGATCTGCTGCGACGCACTCGTGCTCGCAAGACTGAAGTCCAACCCCCGTACCTACGCGAGCTCGCTGCTCACCGCGATCGAGTTCCTCTCCGCTCAGGCGCTGCGCCCCCCGGCGCTCGCCAGCGGGATGGACGGCAGCGGCTCCCTCGAATGGAGATTCAAGATGATCGTTTCCACGAAGCCCCTGCGTGAGACGCCGTGCTGGCTGCGCGCGCTGGCGCTCCTGTGCGTGCTCGCCATCCTGCCGCTCGGCATCGCCTACGCCGGCGAGGACCAGGACGACGGCGGCGCCAAGCCGACCCGTGAGGAGATGGCGAAGGTCAAGGAAGAGATCTGGGCCCACGTCAAGTCGGGCGAGATCACCGAAGAGCAGGCCCAGGAGCGCTGGCAGGGCTATCTCCGGCATGTCAAGGCGAAGCGCGCGAAGATGGCCGCGGAGATGAAGCTCCGCAAGGAGATGGCGGCCTTCCACCAGAAGCTCGAGGACGCGGTCAAGGCCGGCGAGATCACCGAGGAGGAGGCCAAGGCCAAGTGGAAGGCGTACGAGCAGTCCGTGCACGACACGCGCGACAAGAAGCGCGACAAGAAGCACGCCGACTTCGAGGCCATGAACCGCCGCATCCTGGAGGCCGTCCGGCGCGGCGACCTGACCGAGGAGGAGGGCCGCCGCAAGCTCGAGGAGATCCGCAGGCGCATGGCCGCCGGGGAGAAGAAGAAGCACGCCGACTTCGAGGCCATGAACCGCCGCATCCTGGAGGCCGTCCGGCGCGGCGACCTGACCGAGGAGGAGGGCCGCCGCAAGCTGGAGGAGATCCGCAGGCGCATGGCCGCCGGCGAGGAGAAGCGCGACAAGGATCACGCCGACTTCGAGGCCCTGAGCCGCCGCATCCAGGAAGCCGTCCGGCGCGGCGACCTCACGGAGGAGGAGGGCCGGCGCAAGCTGGAGGAAATCCGCCGGCGCATGGCGGCGGGCGAGCAGAAGCGCGACGAAGGCAAGCGCTAGCCGACCCTCGAGGAGATGGCGCACGTCAAGCAGAAGATCTGGGACGCCGTCAAGGCCGGCGAGATCACCGAGGAGCAGGCCAAGGAGCGCTGGAAGGCCTACCTCGAGCGCTGCAAGTAGGACCTGGCAAACGCACTCTCGCGGAGCTCACGCATGAAGCCGCTCCCCATGCTGCTGCTGAACGTCGCGCTGGTCGTCGTGGCCCTCGTCGTCTACGACCAACTGCGCACCGAGGACGTGCGGCCGCGTGAGTCGGTGCTCGAGGGCAGCGCCGAGAGCGAGGCGGTCCTGGCGCGACTCGCCGCGCTCGAGCGGGCGCGCGCCCCGACGCTCCAGGCCACGGGCACGGACGCGCGCGTGCTCGCCCGGCTCGCGGCGCTGGAGGAAGCACTCGGCCCGAGAGCGCCCTCGAGCGACGCTCCGGAGGACGGAGGACCCGTCCTCACCGGACGAGCGCCGACGGCGCCCCTCGCCTCCGCGGACGAGCCGACCGACGACGAGATCCGCCGCTTCCGTAAGCTACGCGCGGCCGTACAGCAGCAGGAGCGCATGGAGAAGATCGCCGCCCACGTCGACGAGCGGCTGGCGAAGCTACCGATCAAGCTGTCGAAGCGGCAGCGCGCGAAGATCCACGCGGCCTATTCCGAGTTCCGCCCCCGGATCGGACAGATCTGGCAACAGGCCAAGGAAGAAGCCCAGGAGACGATGAAGGCCGGCGGCACCGTAGACCGCGGCGAGATCGTCGAGACGACCACGACGAAGATCCAGCAGGAGTTCGCCGGCATGATCGACGGCGTCGTCTCGTCGGCCGATGCCGAGTCCATCTCTGAGACGCTGCTCGCGGGCGGACGCTGACCAGCCCCCATGTGACCGCGCGCGCCCTTCGCGCGATGAGAGGGCATGCGCGCAGGTCGCACACAGCGGAGGTCGCTGTCATGGCGGGCATGGCGTTCGTTCGCAGTCGTCCGCGCAAGACCATCGAGGACTACCTCGCGTTGCCCGACGACGTCCTCGCCGAGCTCAGCGACGGCGAGCTCTACGTGACGCCGGCGCCGACCCCGGACCACCAGGACGTCGTCGGCGCGCTCTACGTCCACCTGCGGCCGTTCGTCGACTTCTCGGGTCTCGGACGCGTGTACATCTC
>JAHEIK010000040.1 GCA_024639415.1 Planctomycetota bacterium | reverse complement strand
AGCGCGCGGGCCGCGCGCTCGCCAAGCGTGCGCGGTGCTCGCTCCGCAGCCTCTGCGATGGCGTCATCGCCGTCGCGGCGGCGGCCACGGCCCGCGCGCTGCGCCTGGCCTCCGTCGCGCACGGTCACGACCCGCGGCGAGCCGCGCTCGCGGCTTTCGGTGGAGCGGGGCCGGTCCTTGCCGCGGAGACGGCGGCCCTGCTGGGCATCGAAACCGTCCTGGTGCCCGTGGATCCCGGCACGTTCGCTGCGGAGGGCACCCTGCTCTCGCCGCTGCGCGGCGACGCCGCGCTCGTGGTCGGGCCGGATGCCGAGCTCAAGGCGGATGCGGCGAAGCTCGGCGAGCGCGTGCGTGCGGAGCTCGAGGCCGAAGGAGCGCGACACGTCACGCTGCGGGCCGAGGTCGACGCACGCTACCGCGGGCAGGCCTTCGAGGTGACCGTTCCCCTCGGAGGGCGGTGGGCCCATGCGTTCCACGCCGCGCATGCCGATCGCTACGGCTTCGCGCTGCAGGAGCGGGTCGTCGAGCCTGTCCGCCTGCGCGTCCGCGGCGAAGGCCGTGAGCACGCGCGTCGGCGCCGACACGCCAGGGGCGAGCCGCTCGTACCCGCGCGCTTTCGCGTGCGCAAGGGCGGGCGCTTCGCACGTGCAGCGCTGCGGGCGGGAGAGCGCTTGCAGGGGCCCGCACGCGTGGAGGAACTGTCGGGTACGACGTGGATCCCCGCCGGCTGGACGGTCGACGTGCTCGGCGAAGGCACGCTCCGTTTGCGGAGGGGGCGCGCATGAGTCGAGCCTCCATTCGTGCCGTGGATCTCGCCCTCACCCGCGACCTGCTCGAGAGCGTCGCGGACGAGATGGCCGCCGTCTGCATGCGCACGGCGGTGTCTCCCAACATCAAGGAGCGCCGTGACCTGAGCGCAGCCGTGTTCGACGGCGCCGGCACGATGGTCGCGCACGCGGCGCACATCCCCGTCCACCTCGGCGCGATGCCGCTCTCCGTGCGCTCCGCCCTCGAGGTCCTGGAGCTGCGCGCGGGCGACGTGGCGCTACTCAACGATCCGTTCGCAGGCGGCACGCATCTCCCGGACATCACGGCGGTTGCGCCGCTCTTCCCTTCCGCTCGCGCGCGCGCGCCGGCCTTCGTGCTTGCGGTGCGCGCCCATCACGCGGACGTCGGCGGGGCCGTGCCCGGCTCGATGGCGCCGCAGTCCGATGTGTTCGCCGAGGGGCTGCGCATTCCGCCGGTGCGCTGGTTCCGCGGCGGCCAGGAGGATCCGGACGTTCGCGCGCTGCTGCTGGCCAACATGCGCGATCCGGAGCACCGGGAGGCCGACCTCGCGGCCCAGGCCGGCGCGCTGCGTCTGGGCTGTCGTCGGCTCGAGCAACTGGCGGGCGGTGGCCGCGGTCTCTCCCGCCTCGCCGTGCGCGGTCGCGACCTCGTCGACTACGCCGCGCGGATCGCGCGCCGTGCGCTGGCCGATCTGGCCGACGGCGAGGCGAGTGCAAGGACCGCGCTCGAGACCGCGGACGCCGCCGGCCGGCCCGCCGAGATTCAGGTCCGGCTCGTGAAGCGTGGCGGTCGTCTGCGGGTGGACTTCGAGGGCACCTCGGGGCCGGTGGGCGGCAGCCTGAATGCGCCCGAGGCGGTCACGCGCAGCGCGGTCTACTACTTCGTGCGCTGCCTCTGCCCCGCGGAGACGCCTGCGAACGACGGACTCCTGCGCAGCGTGCGCGTGCACATCCCGCGTGGCTCCCTGCTGGCCGCCGAGGTGCCGCAGCCCGTGGCGGGTGGCAACGTCGAGACGAGTCAGCGCATCGTGGACGCCCTCTGGCTGGCGGCGGCCCGCCTGTGGCCGGAGCGCATCCCCGCACCCGGCGCCGGCACCATGTCGAACTGGACCTTCGGACCCGTGCCCGGTGGTCCCGTGTTCCCGACGTACTACGAGACGCTGCCCGGCGGCGCGGGGGCCGGCGCGGCGGGGCCCGGTCACGACGCGATCCAGCAGCACATGACGAACACCGACTCGACGCCCAGCGAGGTCCTCGAGGCCGGCTGGCCGGTGCGCGTGGAGCGCGTCGCGCTGCGGCGGCGCAGCGGTGGCGCGGGCAGCATGCGTGGGGGGAGCGGTCTCGTGCGTGAGATCCGCTTCCTCGCGCCGGCCCAGGTGTCATGCCTGATGACGCGGCACGACGATCCGCCGCCTGGGGTCGCGGGCGGTGCACCGGGGCGGGTCGGCCGCGTCACCCTGCTGCGCGGCGGGAGGCGCAAGCGCCTGGCGCCACGGGACAGCGTGCGGGTGGAGATCGGTGACGTCCTGCGCATCGAGACGCCGGGCGGCGGTGGGTGGGGCAAGCCCGCGTAACGGGCTTGCCCACGGACACGGACACGGACACGGACACCGACACGCACGCCCATGCCGGCGCCTCCTATCCGCGTCCATGCACCCAGCGCTGGGGCCGTATACAGCCCCCGCGGTGGCTGGCGGGTACCCTCGCACGCCCGGATTCGGAGACGTCCATGGCTATCCCGGTTGCATCCCGCTGGTGGATCGTCACCCTGTTGATCGTCGGCACCCTGCTGCTCATCTCGGCGCTCGCACTCGACCGGCCCAACGTGGTCTGGCAGTCGCACAAGCCCCACTGCCCGCTCTGCCGCAACGAGGTGCGCGAGTTCAGCAGTCGCTGCGGTGAGTGCCGCGGCGAGTTCGACTGGGTCGTCGCCGGCGAAGAGGAGAGCCCCGTCTCCCACAACAGTCTGTCCGTCCTCGAGTCCGAGTGGCTGCACGACCGCCTGCAGGAACTCACCGTCGAGGAGGCGGCGAAGCGCGTCGCCGAGTTCACGGGACTCTCGGCCGAGGCGTCGGCGGAATACGTGAAGAGCGTCGGCCGCGGCGACTGCGGCTGGTGCGGGGGTACGAAGCGGAATCTCGACGCGGAGCCGCCGGAGCCGCCCGAGGCGTGTCCGTGCTGCTTCGGCTCGGGCGACTCGGTCGCTTGCGGCGGCAACCGCCGCGTGCGGATGGGCGATCCCACGGCGCGGCGCGCGCTACACGCCTACAAGACCGAACTGGACGATCTGCTCCGCAGCGAAGCCTCGGGCGAACGGCGCGCGCGCGAGGCCCAGCGCCTCGCCGAGGAGTTCCTCTCGGTGCACGCAGGCACGCAGGAGGCCTCGCGCATCGCCTACTGGGTCGACATCGCCGAGGGCGGGTCGCAGGCTCGCACCGTGACCCAGGCGGCGCGTGAGCGCCTCGACCTGGTTCTGAAGGCACTGCGCGCCGAGCCGTAGAGACCGTCCGACTCGCGCGGGAGCGCAACTTCGTGTTACCCGGATCCCCGATCGCCGGGCACCCTGTAGACGTGAGACGGGACCGGGAGCCGTGTCGTTGGCTGTGACGCGCCTAATCTTCGTGCCGGCGCTGATCGTGGCGCTCCTGCTGAGCGCCACGCCTGCGTCGGCACGCGGTCCGCTGCCCCCGCGCGCCCGCGTCGCCTTCAACGCGCTGAAGCAGGGTGACCTGCGGCGTGCGGAGCTCGAGAGCGCGCAGGCCGTGCGCGAAGCTCCGCGCTCCTCACCCGCCTGGTCGGTGCGCGGCTACGTCCTGTCGATGAGCGGAGACAAGTCCGGCGCGGAGGCGGCCTACCGTCAAGCCATCCGGCTGGACCCCAGCGACCCGGTCGTGCGCAACAACCTGGGCACGGTCCTGCTGGACCAGGGCAAGGCCCAGCGCGCCTTGCGGGCGTTTCACGCCGCGCTCTCCCTGCACCCCTTCTATGCCGACGCGCGCAACAACGCCGGAGCCGCGCTCGAGAAGCTCGGCAAGGCGGACGCGGCACGCCGCAACTACCGGCTTGCGACGGTGATCGATCCGAAGCACGCCAAGGCACACAACAACCTCGGCGCGGCGCAGCTGCGGGCGGGCGATGTCCAGTCGGCCTCCACGTCGTTCGCGCGTGCGGCACGGCTCGACCCGAGCTTCGGAGCACCCGCCCTGAACCTCGCCCTCGTCGGCGCCGGCGGACGGAACGACGAGGCGTACCTCGCTCGCTTGGAAGCGGCGGCGGCCAAGCCGGACGCCTCGCCCATGCTGAAGGCGCGCGTGCTCTCCATGCGTGCCGGTCGCGCGTCGGACGCTCGCGACTGGAAGCGGGCGCGCGAACTCTATCTCCAAGCGCTCACGCACACCCCGCGTGATCCCACGCTGCTCAACAACGTGGCCGTCGTCGAGGACCAGCTGGGCCTCGATCGCGACGCGCTGCTGCACCTCACAGAGGCCCTGGAGCTGAATGGCAGCCTGAAGGTCGCGCAGAACAACATCGGCATCGTCCATGTGCACCGCGGCAAACTCGATCTCGCCGAGAGCGTCTTCCGCGATCTGCTCGAGCAGGATCCGAACTTCCACCGGGCCCACTACAACCTCGGTGTGGTGCAGGCCTCGCGCGGCGAGGTCGAGCAGGCGCGCCGCTCGTTCCAGCGCGCTGCACGCCTGGCGCCGCGCGATGCGGCCGTGCGCTACAACCTCGCGATCCTCGCGCGCACGGACACCAGCAGCGCGCGCGAGGAGCTGCGGGCCTACGAGCAGGTGCTGCGGCTCGACAAGAACCTGGTCGAGGCACACCTCGCCGTCGGCATGTTGCTGGCCGATCCGGCGACGCCTGCCTCCGTCCGTGATCCGGAGCGTGCTGCACGGCACCTGCGCCGCTTCCTGCAGCTCGCGCCGCCGTCGGACAGCGAGGGCCGTCAACAGGCGACCGACTGGCTGGCCTGGTTGGCGAAATAGGAGTGACCCCCGGGTCACTCCGGTAGGGGCGCCCCAAGGCCACCTGCCGGCAGGTGGCCGCGTGCGCGCCCTTCGCGCGCGGAGCAGTCGACGTTCGATGGGCGCGCCGCCGGGTGACCGGGGGCGGGCGCTCGCAGCGCCTGCGGCGCTCCTCCGGCCGCCCCTACCGCAGCGCACGCACCAGCAGCAGCACGACGACGCCGTCGAAGGCGTCTTCGCTCATGCGCATCGGGGCCACCTCGGCCCGGGTGGCATCGAGACGGACCTGACCCCCTTGCTTGTGCCAGGTGCGGACGAAGTCACGGCCATCGCGGTGGATCACGACCGTGTCGCCGCCGTGCGGCGTGCGCTCGGGATCCACCAGCAGCAGATCGCCGGCCTCGACACGGGGGTGCGCTTCGTCGTCCGCGATGCGTACGAAGTACGAGTCCGCACTGCCCAGGCGCGGATCCAACTCCAGGCTGTCCTCGGGGTCCGCGCTGCGCTTCGAGTCGGCGTGCACATCCACGAGCCGCTGCTTCGTCGTTGCAGCGCTCGGCGAGGGCGCGCTGCCCGTGAGTACGCCCGGCAGGACGTGGGCGAGAATCTCACGCTCCTTGTCGTCGGCTTCGGCCAGCAGGTCGTCCGAGGCGCGCTCGGCCTCGGCGAGGCTCTTCACCTTCCGCACACGGCCCAGCAGGCGGCCGGTGAGCATGCGTTGCTCCGGAGGTAGGTCGAGGAACTCGGCCATGGGATCGATCACCCGCGGCCCGCGTGCCATGTGGAAGAGCGTGGTGACCAGCAGGCGGTCGCGCGTCCGCCGCACGCGTCCCTGCTCGCGGTTGGCGCGCTCGAGGCGCTTGCGGATGGGGGGCGGGGAGCGCTCGAGGGCGGCCAGTTCCTGCAGGCGTCGCTCGGCCACGCCCAGCGCCTTGCACAAGCGTGTGATCACCTTGGGCCGGGGCGCGCGGCGTGAGCCGGACTCCAGTTGCGAGATGTAGCTGCCGGTCATCTCGATCTTCGCGGCGAGCGCCTTCTGCGAGAGGCCGGCTCTCTCGCGCAGGCGTTTCAGGGCGGCGGCGAAGCTCTTCTCGGGCACCCCCAGATGCTAGCCCGCCGCGGGACGCAGATCACAAACCGGTCAACATGGCTTTTCGGTGTTGACAAACTTGTTAGTTATCGTAGGCTGTTGGGTACCGGGGCTACGACGCTTCCAGATGGTCTGGGGCTCCTCGGTCGCGAGAGGATTTGGAGTTTCCTCCCATCGCGACGCAAGTCGCAGGGAGACCAGCGGACCAGGGCGCGAGGCCGAACGGGAACGGGTCGGACGGGCCGCACACCCTGAACGCCTCCAAGTGCTTCTCATCGGGCGTCGGACTCCCAGGGGTCCGACGCCCGCTTCAATTCTGCGCTCTTCCTCCGATGCCCGTGCCTCTGCCCGTGCCTCTGCCCGTGCCTCTGCCCGTGCCTCTGCCCGTGCCTCTGCCGCCGCCCCGTCGCCCGGTCACGCGCCACGCCGCGCGCACGCAGGATTGGGCGGGCACGCGGCCGCGCGCTGCACGCGCGACCTTGGGCCGCCCCTACGCGGGTGCTGACGACGGCCGATCGGGGCCCAGCTCCATGTCCATCGGCACGGCCTCTGCCTCTGCCCGTCCGGTCTCCACGCACGCACGCGCGGAGGTAGGGCGCCCTGCCGGCGCCCACGCGGATGGGCGGCGTTGCCGCGTTGCTAGGGCGACCTGGTTCCGCCACTCGCCAGTGCCTCTTGATCCGGGGCGCGCGTGGCGGAATGTGACGCAATGCCGTGGCCGTTTTCGGGCTTTGCGAACAATGGAGAAACGGTTCCTGGCGTTCAACGCTCAAGAAACAGGGGTTGCACCGAAGGTCGGGCCTGCATCTGCCGACCCATGGGGTACCGGCGGTACGAGGCACGACATTTGGACCTCCCCCGGTGTTCACGCGGTCGGGGTGGTCGCGTGAGGCAAGCGTTCCAGCAGGGTTGACCCCGGAAGAGCAGGCTAGGGCATGACTTCCCACGCATCGAAGCAGCTGACTTGGTCCCGTGGACGCGCCGTCGCCATCGTCGTCGCCGCGCTCGTGGTGCTCGCCCCGGTGGCCCTGGCGGGCGTCGGGGACTACACCTGCTCGGATCCGAGCAAGGTCTACTACGGCAACAGCCGCCTCTTCCAGCGTCCCGCCGGGATCGACTGCGACAAGGTCTACGATCGCATCAGCGAGTACAAGGAGATCGTCCGCCGCGGACTGACCGCCAAGGATCCCCAGTACCACCTGCTGATGAAGAAGGCGACGGCCCGCTTCTCCGAAGCCGTCAAGGAGATGGCCAGGGACAAGAGTCACGATCTCGTTGCCCACACGGGATCCGTCAAGAAGGCCAAGACGAGCGCCAAGGACGTCCCGGACCGTACGCAGGACGTGATCCAGAAGCTGGACTAGCGTGTCCTCGGCCGCGCGGGCGCATCCGAGCCCAGCCCTCGCCGCCTGCGTCGTCCTGCTCGTCCTGGTTTTCGGCTCCCCGGCCTCTGCCGCGGACGATCCGGCTCCCGACGCTCCGCCGTGGCTGACACCGGAGCAGCCGATCCAGGTCGGTGCGGACGGTCAGGCGCGCAGCATCTACCGGCCGGAGTTCCGCGGAGCACCATGGTTGCGCGAGCAGCTGCTCCAGCACGGCCTGCGCGGGCTGGCAATCGACCTCGTGACGCCGCTCGTCGCCGTCGCGCGTCCACCCGGGGCGAAGCGCGACCCGCCGCCGGTTCCCGGTCGCATCCTGCTGCGCGGTTCGCCGGACCTGGTCCGCCAGGCCCGTGCGCTGTTGGACAAGCTCGACCTGGCGCCGCGCGCCATCCTCGTGTCGATCCTCGTGACGGAGGTCGTGCGCCGCCGGCGCACGGGGACGGGGGGCTCCGCCATCTTCGACAAGGCGGGCACGCCCAGCCCCGGCAACGCCCTGTTCCGGAGCTTCAGCACCAGCTTCGAGCCCGATGGATTCCTGCGCTCCTCGATCGCGGGCGTGACGCCCTACGAGGGTACGACGCTGCGGTTCGGCAACAACAGCATCGAGGGGTCGGCGTTCGAGTACACGCTCCGGATGCTCGAGAAGGAAGGTGAGGCGGAGTTCCTCGCCTGGCCCAACCTGCTCGTGAACGAGGGGCAGCCTGCGTCCATGACGGCCGGCAGCACCGTGCCCCAGATCCTGCTCACGGACGAGGCGAGCCAGTCGATCAAGGTGCGCCAGGAGCTGACCGGGCTACGACTCAAGGTCACACCGCTCACCATCGGCCGCGAGCACGCCGTCTTGGACATCGACGTGTGGCTGCGCCTGCCCGAGGAGATGACGGGCAGTGACACCCTGCCCGGCACCCTGCGCCTGAAGTTGCGCCAGGTCACCACGCGCATCACGGTGCGCGACCGCGAGCCGCTCCTGATCGGCGGCCTCGTCCTGCGACACGGGCGCCGCGACCGTCGCGGCCTGCCGCGCCCCTACGCCTTGTCGGCTCTGGATCCGCTGCACTCCTCCCGAGTGCGTGAGTCGGAAGAGACCGAGATCGTCTTCCTCGTGCGCCCGCGCCTGGTGCCGCCGGGCAAGCGGCCCGCGGAACTCGATCCGGCCACGTTCCGCGCCTGGACAGCCGGCCGCCGGCTGCCGGATCCGTGGGCCGACGTGAAGGATGCGGGCCGCAGCGGAGCAGGGAGGCGCGCCTCCGGCGTGAGCCGCTGACGGTGGAGCGTCAGCGCTTGCGGGTGAGGCGGATGGCGCCCGACCAGTCGTCGGGCGGGGGCTTGCTCGCGTAGGTTGCACAGCGCTCCGCCAGCATCTTGCAGGCCACGTCGTGGGGCCGCACGCCCAGCGCCTGCTGGAAGCCTGCACGTCCCGTCTCGAACTCCTGGTTGCGGTACGCGTCGAAGGCCTCCGTGCAGATCGCGCCGAACTCCAGGGCTTCGGGAGCGATGTCCGCCAGCGGTCCGAGGAGTTCGTAGAACACGACCGCTTCGCGCTTGCCCTTCACCTCCACGCAGTCGACGGGCCGCGCCGCGAAGTGCTCGGAAGCGCCCTCCCAGGTGCTCGGGCCGATCGCGATCTCGATGTCGTAGATCTTGCACAGGCCTTCGAGTCGTGAGCCCAGGTTCACCGGGTCGCCCATCACCGTGTAGTTCATCCGGTCCGACGAGCCGATGTTGCCGACGAGCATCAGCCCGGAGTTGACGCCGATGCGCGCGCGAAACGGCGGCAGGCCTTCCTTCTCCCAGCGGAAGCGCAGCACCTCGAGGGCCTTCTGCGAGTCCCAGGCTGCTTCACACGCACTGAGGGCATGGTTCACGACCGGGACCGGCGCGCCCCAGAAGGCCATGATGGCGTCTCCGACGTACTTGTCGACGGTGCCGCCTCGCAGCAGGATCGCGTTGCTCATGACGTCGAGGTACTCGCCGAGTGCCGTGACCAGCGCCTGGGGCCCGTCGAGCTCCTCACTGATCCGCGTGAAGTCCGCCACGTCGGAGAACATCACGGTGAGCTCACGCTGCTCGCCGCCCAGGACGGCTTCGCGTCCTTGCACCATCAGCTCCCGCACCAGTTCGGCGGGCACGTACTTCTTGAAGGACTTGAGCCCGCTGCGCAGTGCTTCGCGGGCCGTGACCATGCCGGCCACTTCCGTGATCCGGCTGCGCTCGATGTGAGGCGTCTCGTCCGTCTCCAGCTTCGACATGCGGGCCAGATCCTCGGCGATGCCCTTCAGCGGGCGCGACACGCGCCGCCTAGCAAACCACAGTACGAGCAGCAGGAACGACGACGCGACGAGCGCGGCGACGAGTGCCGCCCACAGGTTGTTGCGCTGGATCTGCCCCAGGATGTCGTCTTCGGGGACGACCATCGCCACGCGCCAGTCCAGCCCGCACTCGGCCGGGAAGCCTCCTGCGCTCCACAGGTACGTCTCGCCGCCCTCCTCGAAGGCGCCGCCGGCGTGCAGCGCGTCGGTGCGGGCCGTCTCGGCGAAGGCCCGCCGCAGCCAGGTGTCGCGGTGGCCGGTCGCCGTGGCAATGCGCTTCTTGTCGCCCTGCTTGACCGCGATCCAGCCCTGGACGGCGGCGATGTCGGCTCCTGCCTCGGGGTGGCCGATCACCTCGCCCGCCGCCGTGAACAGGTAGGCCCGGCCGCTCTCGCCGATCTCGAGGCCCGCGAGGAATCGGGAGATGTAGGCCATCTCGTACTCGATGCCCCACACACCTGCCGTGCTGCCGTCCTTGGCCACGGCACGCTTCGAGAGGATGAAGCCCGGCGGGCCCGACGCGAACAGGAACGGCGCGGACCACACGGAGCCCTCAGCCTCGAGCGCGGCGCGGTACCAGGGGCGTGTGCGGCAGTCGTACGGCTTCACCTTCTCGGGCTGGGCGGTCCACGTGCCGTCCGCTTCGACGACGTAGTCGCGATAGCGCGCGCCGTCCGCGACCTGCTCGCGCCATGTGATGCGGATACCGCCGTCGCTGCGGTACGCCGAGAGGTAGGCGCCGTCTGCCCCGCCGAACGAGTACCAGGTGACGTTCGGATTGGCGTGCAGCCCTGCGAGCAGATAGCGCAGGATCGCGCGGCGGTCCTGCGGATCCACCAAGCCCAGCGTGAGAGCCGAGGCGTTGTAGTCGAGTGCCGTGGCGCCGGTCTCGAGGCGCCGCAGCGTGCGCTCGACGGTGTGTTCGACGATCTCGCGCGACAACTCGTCCCACAGCTCGGTCACGGCGGAGCGCGCGCTCATGCGTCCGATGAACCAGATGAGCGCCGCGGGCACGAGGATGCCGAGTACGAGGATCTGCACCAACGCACGACTGATGCTGTGCGTGCGTTGGTGCGGGACCGTATCGTCCGAAGCGCGCTCTCCCATGCGGGCGTACCGTATCAGGAGGCCTACTCCCGTGGCGCTGGGGGAGGTGCTTCCCAAAACGACCGAAGCGCGCCGTCCGAGGACGGCGCGCTCCGAGGTTGTCGAGTCGGGGGCGTGGCGATCAGCGGCGGCCGCCGCGGTCGCCTCCACGTCCACCACCTCTTCCGCCACGGTCACCGCCACGACCACCGTCGCGGCGCGGGCCGCGCCCACCACCATCACGGCGCGGGCCACGGTCGTCGCGGCGAGGCGGGGGACGGTCACCGGACGGCTCCGGTGCGCTCGCGTCCTGGCCGAGCTCGATCAGCGCGGCCTTGCGGCTGAGCTTCACGCGTCCGGACTCGTCCACGAGGATGACCTTGACCGGTGTGATCTCGCCCATCTTGAGCACGTCGTCGACGTTGCCGACGTAGCCGTCGGCCAGCTCGCTGATGTGGCAGAGACCCTCGATGCCCGGGATGATCTCGAGGAAGGCGCCGAAGTCCTTGATGGACGTGACCTTGCCGTCATAGATCTTGCCGACCGTCGCCTCTTCGGCGATCGCTTCGACTTCCTTGCGGGCCTTCATGGCACCGGCGGCGTCCGTCGAGAAGATCTTGACCATCCCCTCGTCGTTCACCTCGATCGTGGCGCCACTCTCCTCCTGGATGCGACGAATGTTCTTGCCGCCCGGGCCGATCAGCATGCCGATCTTCGACGGCTTGATGTGCACGACCTCGACGCGCGGAGCGTACTGGTTGTACTCGTCGCGCGGCTTGTCGATGGCCTTGAGCATCTCGCGCAGGATGTGCATCCGGCCTTCCTTGGCCTGGGCCAGCGCCGTCTTGAGGATGTCCTCGGTGACGCCGGTCATCTTGATGTCCATCTGGAGCGCGGTAATGCCGTTCTGGCTGCCGGCGACCTTGAAGTCCATGTCGCCCGCGTGGTCCTCGTCACCGAGGATGTCGGACAGCACGGCGTGGTCGTCGCCTTCCTGCACGAGGCCCATCGCGATACCCGCGACCGGACGCTTGATCTGGATGCCTGCGTCCATCATCGAGAGCGTGGTGCCACACACCGAAGCCATCGACGACGAGCCGTTCGACATGAGGATGTCCGACACGACGCGAATCGTGTAGGGGAAGTCCTCCATCGCCGGCAGGACGGGCAGCAGGCTCCGCTCCGCCAGGGCACCGTGGCCGACCTCGCGACGCGAGGGGCCGCGAATCGGGCGCGTCTCGCCCACGCACAGCGGCGGGAAGTTGTAGTGCAGGTAGTACTTCTTCGAGAAAGCGTGCGCGTGGAGCCCGTCTTCCATCTTCTCGTCGTGGCCGGTTCCCAGGGTGCTGGCCACCAGCGCCTGGGTCTCGCCCCGCGTGAAGAGGGCCGAGCCGTGGGCACGGGGCAGCAGGCCGACTTCGATCGAGATGTCACGGACATCGTCGGTCGCGCGGCCATCGATGCGCTTTCCGCTCAGCGCGGCCTCGCGGATGATCTTCTTCTCAAGCGCGTAGATGGCCTCATTCACGTCACCGAACGAGAAACGGCCTTCGCTCTGGTCATCGGTCTCGACCATGGCCTCACGTGCGGCGTCGATGACGGCGCGCTTGGCCTTGTTGCGGTCGATCTTGATGGGCTCGTAGATGGCGGTCTTGAAGGCCTCGCCGAACTGCGCCTCGAAGGCGGCGTTGCACTCGTCGTTGTCTTCGGGCGACGTGAACTCCGGCTGGGTCCAGCCGGTCATCTCGCGCAGCTCGTTGACGGCCGTGACGATCTTCTTGATGACTTCGTGGCCGAAGGCGATCGCAGCGATGGCGACCTCCTCGCTGACCTCGTTCATGCCACCTTCGACCATCGTCACGGCGTTCGCCGTGCCGGCGACGACCATGTCCATCTCGGACTCGGCGCGCTGCACGTTGTCCGGGAAGGCGATGTACTCACCGTCGATCAAGGCGACGCGTACGGCACCGATCGGGCCGAGGAAGGGGAGCGTGTCCGCAAGGGCGACGGCTGCGCCGGCACCGTTGATCGACAGGATGTCCGGATCGTTCATCTGGTCGTAGCTGATGACGAACGTCTGGGCCTGGAGATCCATCTTGAAGCCCTTGGGCCACAAGGGACGGATCGGGCGGTCGGCCATCCGCATCGTGAGAATCTCCTTCGGAGAAGGAGCGGACTCACGCTTGAGGAAGCCGCCGGGGATCTTGCCGGCGCTGTACGTCTTCTCGCGATAGTCGATCGTGAGCGGGAAGAAGTTCAGCCCGGGGCGGGGGGGCGAGACCGACGCGGCCGACATGACCATGGTGTCGCCAAGCCGGACCACGACGGATCCGGCTGCCAGTCGCGCCATGCGACCGGTCTCGATGCTGAGGGAACGTCCCCCGACATCGATCGTTACTTCGTGAATGGACAAATGTCCTCCTACTACCTACGGATCCCCAACTCTTGGATGAGCTCCCGGTAGGCGGCAGGGTTCTTACGTGCGTAGTAACGCAGCAGGGCCGCGCGCCGGCCGACGAGGCGTAGTAGCCCCCGGCGGGTCGCGTGGTCCTTCTTGAACTTCTTGAGGTGCTCCGTCAGGTGCACGATGCGGTCCGTGAGGACGGCTACCTGCACTTTGGTGGAGCCTGTGTCGCTCCCACCTTCGCGGAACTTCTCGATGATCGCAGCCTTGCGCGGGTTCTTGACGGCCATGGTTTGGGCCTCCGTCACCTCAGGCCAAGCGTCTCGCCCTTCGATGGGACGGCGCTGAGCCAGGGTCTTTGGGATCCGTAATGTCTTGAATTCTTGGGTTCAACTTGTTGTCAGCGCGAACGGTACCGCTGGCTGGGGGGGCGGCAAGGGAATGCGAGGTGTGGACGGGGCCGCAGTTCAGGCCTCCGCAGCGGTCTCGCCAGGGCCCGTTTCACGCTCCGAGGGCCATTTCTGGCCGTCGCGCAGCCAGCCGCGCAGCATGGCGATGGCGGCCTCGCGGTCGAGCAGGCCCGTTTTTTTGGCCTCTCGGAGCCGGATTCCGCGCGCTTTCACGGCTTCTTCGGCCTCCCAGGTGGTCAGGGTCTCGTCCAGGAAGCCGACGCGCCAGTCGCCCTGCTGTGCCAGTTCCCGGCCGAAGCTCCGGGCCTGAAGGGACATCTCGGACTCGTCGCCGCCGGCATGCAGCGGCAGTCCGACCAGCACCTGGCCGACGTCCTCGGCGGCGAGCGCCAGGGCCACCCGCCGGGTCGCCTCGGCGAGGTCGGGGCCGTGCTCGACCGTCTCCAGTCCGCGCACGGTGATGCCCAGGGGGTCGCCCACCGCCAAGCCGATCCGGCGCAGGCCATAGTCCACCGCTGCGGTGCGTTTCACCGGAGGAGGTCCTCGCGGCCCTCTTCCTTCAGCCGCTCGACGAGCTGGCGGACGCTCTCGCCCTTGCCGCGCTTGGCCACGAGCACGGTGTTGCCGCGCCGGACGACGACGAGGTTCTTGACGCCCAGCAGCGCCACGTGACCGTCCTCCACGTCGACGAGGCAGTCGCGCACGTCCTGGGCCGTGACGTCGCCGCGCAGGCGGTTGCCGTTCTCATCGGCTGTGCGGTGCCGCGCGACGGCGTCCCACGATCCGAGGTCGTCCCACTCGATCTTCGTCGAGAGCACCTCGACCGCACGCGCCTTCTCCATCACGGCGTAGTCGACCGAGATCGAAGGCACCGTCGAGTACGCCCGCGCCAGGGACTGCTGGAAGCCCCGCTGTCCCATGCGTCGACACGCCCGCGCGAGCGGCCAGGCCAGGTCGGACTGGTGCTGGTCGAGTGCGTCGAGGAACACGGACGGCCGGAACGCGAACGTGCCGCCGTTCCACAGGTAGCCGCCGCGGCTGAGCATGCGGCCCGCCCGCGCGCGTGAGGGCTTCTCCACGAAGCGCACCACACGGTGGATGGGGCCCGCCTTCGAGGAGGAGAGCCTCACGCCGCGCTCGAGATAGCCGTAGCCCGTGGCCGGGTGCGTGGGCTTGAGGCCGAGCGTGACGATGCCGGAGAAGTTGCGCGCGCGATCGGCCATGGCGCGCAGTGCCGCGCGGTACGCTTTCAGGGGAGCGACGTGTTGGTCGGCCGGCACCACGATGAGCGGGCCGTTGCCGCTGTCCGCCTTGGCGGCGTGCGCGGCGAGTGCGACGGCGGCGCATGTGTTGCGCGCCTCGGGCTCCCACAGGAAGGCCTCTTCCGGCAGCTCGGGAAGCAGCTTCCGCAGCGCGCGCTTGAGGTTCTTCGGCGCGACGACGATGGGGGGGTACTTCGAGAGCGGCTTGAGGCGGTCGACCGTGGCTCGCAGCAGCGGGCGCTGGTCATCGCCGTCGAGCGGGAGGAGTTGCTTCGGCTTGGACGCGCGACCCGCAGGCCAGAAGCGTGTTCCGCTGCCGCCGGCGAGGATCGCGATACGTGTCGGTGCTCGTGCCATGCGCACAGTCTACGCGTTTCACGGCGCGCGCGTCTCGGGCTTGCTCGTTTGACCGGGATCACGCTGCCTGTCTACACTCCGAGCGTGGATTGATGGTGGCGGCCGCCACGGTCGTGCGCGGTTCGCGTCGCCGTCGGATGGGGGTGCGGATGGGGTCGGATGGAGAAGCCGGGCGGACGCCCTCGCAGGGGGAGCCCCCTGTCGAGCAACCCGCGGACACGAAGAGCCAGGCGGGACTGCTGGGCCTCGTGGGAATGCTCGCGCTGGCGCTCAACCGCTACCTGCGCAAGAGCGATCTGAAGACCAATCGGACCGACCAGGGCTGGATCACGGGGCACAGCAAGTGGGCGCTCATCCTGCCGTTCGTGGTGCTGAGCATCGGGATGTACGGACACTGGTTCCCTCAGCCCAGGCGCGGCTGGCTGATGCTCGCCCTGTATGCGTTCGGCATGTGCGTCCTGCTGGGTACGGCGAAGATCATGTCGCCCGCCGAGCCGCTGGCGCGCGCGCTCGTCGAGGGGGAGAACGAGCGCAAGAAGGCCCGCCGCACGGTCCGACCCGTGCATCTGCTGCTTCTGACGGCGTTGCCTCCGCTGACCTACTTCGTCTTGGCTCGCGGTCAGGCACTGGAACACGCCGATGCGCCGTACCAGCACGTGCTCGGCGTCTTCATCCTGCTCGTGATCTGGACCGCCATGTTCGTCTCCATGGGGCTCGCCAGGCTCGTCTTCTGGG
>JAHEIK010000327.1 GCA_024639415.1 Planctomycetota bacterium | reverse complement strand
CGTCAGATTGCGCACAATGCCAGCACGGGCTGGATAGGCTGCGGACAGGGCCGCAGGCATCCGGCGTCTCCGAGGAGCGGGCGCCAAGGGACTTTGGCACGTCGGGTGCGCTCCGCGGTAGCGGGGAGGTTTCCATGTACCACGCGTCCACAACCCGTTTCCGGTGGTTCGGCGCTTCGACAGCCCTTGCGATCTTCATTCTCGTCCTGGCCTTGGGCGTTCCACAGGGCTCGGCGGAACCCCCGCTGCAGCGCGCAGCGGGGACGATCGTCATCTCCGGCAGCCCCGACGGCATCGAGCCGTATGTGATCGTGGAGGCCTTCCCGCAGCTGCGCTTCGATCGGCCCGTCTGGATCGGGCACCCGCCGGACGGCACCGAGTACCTGTGGGTCGCCGAGCAGGGCGGCCTGATCAAGGTCTTCAAGAACTCCCGGGACGTGAGCAAGGCCACCGTCGCCCTCGATCTCCGCAAGAAGATCACCCGCGGCCACAACGAGGAGGGCATCCAGGGGTTGGCGTTCCATCCCGACTTCAAGAAGAACAAGGCCCTGTTCGTCACCTACTCCGCCGACGCACCGCGGCGCTTGGTGCTGTCACGTTTCGAGACGTCCGGCACGCGACGCCGCGTGCGCCCCAACACGGAGCGCGAGCTGTTGCGGCAGCGTCAGCCGTTCGGCAACCACAATGGCGGAGGCTTGGCCTTCGGCCCCGACGGGAAGCTGTACGTGTCCCTCGGCGACGGCGGCTCCCGTGGCGATCCCGCCGGCAATGCACAGAACCTCGGCAACTGGCTGGGCTCGATCCTCCGCCTCGACGTGAGCGAGAAGACCAAGGTCAGCGCGCCGAGCGACAACCCCTTCGTGGGCGTGC
Source organism: Planctomycetota bacterium (assembly GCA_024639415.1). Classification (GTDB taxonomy): domain Bacteria; phylum Planctomycetota; class PLA2; order PLA2; family JAEUHO01; genus JAHEIK01. The sequence goes on along the minus strand of JAHEIK010000327.1, from coordinate 4,022 downwards.
AGCACACGAAGCCTGAGATCTGGGCCTACGGGCTTCAGAACCCGCGGCGCTTTTCCTTCGATCGGCTGACGGGTGACCTGTGGGTCGGCGACGTCGGCAACAACAAGTTCCAGGAGATCAACCTCATCGAGAGGGGCGGCAACTACGGCTGGAACCTCCGCGAGGGCACGGAGACCTTCAAGACTGGCAAGGCGCTCGTGGACTTGCGCGAGCCGCTGATGGCGCTGGACGTGGACGAGTCACGCCGCATCACGGGCGGTGTCGTGTATCGCGGCAAGCGGTTGCCGGGTCTCATCGGCGCGTACGTCTACGCAGACGCGGCGGTCGGCAGCGTCTGGGCCATGCGCTCGGACGGCAAGAACGTCACGGAGAACAAGCTCCTCGGCCGCGGCCGTGGCGTCTCATCCTTCGGGGATGACGCCGATGGCGAGGTCTACTTCACGACCTACGACGGCAAGGTCTACACCCTTGCTCCCTGGTCCGGACACAAGCCGAAGGGCCGCTTCCCCCGACTGCTGTCCGAGACCGGGCTCTTCTCCGACCTGAAGGCGCTCACGCCGCATCCGGCCCTGGTCGAGTACTCGATCAACGTGCCGCTCTACTCCGACGGCGCCCACAAGCAGCGCTACGTCATGTTGCCGGACATGCAGAAGATCAAGGTCGACAAGCGCGGCCGGTTCGAGTTCCCCATCGGCACGATCTTCGTCAAGCACTTCTACTTGGGCGCGGAAGACAAGGGCCCCGTGGTCGGGACACGCCTCGAGACGCGCTTGTTCATGCGGCAGCATCGCGGCTGGGTCGGCTACACCTACGTGTGGGACGAGCAGCAGGCGGAGGCCCACCTGCTCGATGGGCGCCTGGAGCAGCCGCGGAAGGACCTCAAGGACGCCGACGGCAAGCCTGTGCCGTGGACCTTCCCGAGTCGCGCGGATTGCATGAGCTGCCACACCCAGGCTGCCGGCGGCGTCCTCGGCTTCCGCATGGAGCAGATCAATCGCGTCCACGACTACGGCGGCGCCCAGCTGAACCAGATCGACGTGTTCAACCGACTCGAGATGTTCGAGGGCAAGCTGACACCCAAGGCCAAGGCCTGGCCCGATTGGGATGACCCGAACGCCAACGAGCGCGTCGCCGTGCGCGCCTGGCTCGATGCGAACTGCGCCAACTGCCACCAGCCCGCAGGGCCGGGCAACGCGCTCATCGACCTACGCTTCGAGACGCCGATCGAGAAGTCGAACATGGTCGATCGCCGACCCGGCCAGTGGAATCTGGGCGTCTACGGCGGGCGGCTCCTGGTGCCGGGCGAGCACAAGAAGTCGCTGCTCTGGGTGCGCATGGGGCGCACCGACGAGTTGTGCATGCCGCCGATCGCCTACAACGTCGTGGACAAGCGGGCGATGGAGCGCATCGCTCGCTGGATCGACAACATGAAGAAGTAGGGCCCTCGGCCCTGCTACGGCCGGCGCAGCTTGATCCACGCCGAGCGTAGGCGCGCAGCGCCCGGCTGCACGCCGGCCACGGTGACGTGAAGTTCCACGGGCCCGCCGTCCTCCGCGACCCACGCCTCGTCGTAGATGCCCTGCGGTCCGACGAGGATGGCGCTCGCTCCCGCGGGCAGCGTTCGTACCGTGAAACCCGCCGGCGTCGAGATGGGCTTGCGGCGCACGCGACCAGCCTGCGGGCTCGCGCGCAAGCGGACCAGCAGTCGCAGACGCTTGGCGGTCAGCATCAGCGGCTTGCCGGTCCAGTTCTCGAGACGCACGTGCACGAGGTCCGATAGCCGTCGCGCAACACCCTTGACGGGCCGGTCCAGGGCTTCGACGACGACCTCGAGCGGTCGCACGATCTGGACGTGGATCGGCTCGGACACCACGGCGTACGCCGGCATCCGTCGCATCGGCCCGAGATCTCCGACGGCATCCGCCTGCGGCAGCTTCTCGGTGGTTCCCTTGCGCCGGAAGGCGTAGTGGAGGCGAACTTCGTAGTGCCCGGGTCTGGTGAAGTCCACGAACGAACTGGCCGCGGGGAGGCGGCTCGTGAGATCGAGCGTGGCGCCCGGTGCCAGTTCCGTGACGAGGCGCTGCCAGCGGTAGTCACCCATGCCGCACATGCCCTGGAATGTGCGCACGGCGACGTTGCGCCAGGGGTCGTCGTGTGTCGCGCGGTAGCGCGCGGTGTACCGGATGTGCGGCTCGACGATCCCCCAGCCGCACCCATTGCCAGGGCGTACGACCTTGAGGGCCTGCTTGCCGTCGCGGTTGACCAGCTGCGCCGTGAGCTGCACGGGCTCCTTCGGCCGGATGCGAGCCGGCGTGCGCAACGCGGCGGTGAGCTCGAGCGCGGCTTCGACATCCTCGCGCGTTCGCTCGAAGAGCGCCTTGTCGGCTTCTGCCGGCGGCAGGCTGCCCAAGGCCAGGGTGAGGAAGGCGGCCAGGCAGAGGGTATTGCGCACGTGAGGCTTCCCGGGTCCACCGCTTGGGAACGTGCGCGGCCGGCTCTTGAACCGCGTGCGTTCGCAGGTGCACCAGCCCACACGCTGCCCGCAGCTAGCCCGTCGCGTCGTCTTCGCGCTGCGCCGTGAGCACGACGTCCGGCGACGTCTCGGGTGCGTACGGGCCGGCCTGCATGTTGCCGAAGACGTGTACGCGCATGCCGGCGGCCTCGAACTGCGACCTGAGGTCGGCGGCGGTCCACGCACGTAGCGGGACGCGGCGCGTGGTCTTGACGGCCACCGGCTCCTCGCTGTCGGCATCCAGCGTCAGCGTCGTCGGGAAGAAGAGGAGGTGTCCGTCCGGCTGCGGCGTCATGAGGCGCAGGAAGACGATCTCCTCTCCGTCCTCGCCCGGGCGCACGTTGACGGGGAGCGCACGGAGGCCCTGGCCGACGATGCGCTCGTAGTTGAGGATCTGCAGCAGGAGCAGCCCGCCCGGGACCAACGACGTCCGAACTCCTTCGACGAACCGCGCGAGGTCGGCGTCCGTCAACAGGTGGGGCAGCATGTTGCCCAGGCACAGCGCAAGGCCGAAAGGAGGCTCCGGCGCAAGGGCGGCTCGGGCCTCGAGGACGTCGCCCTGCACGAACCGCCCCTCGCCCCTCGCCTCGTGATCGCGAGCCGCCGTGAGCATGCTTTCGGAGCGGTCCAGGCCAACGGCCCGCACTCCTTGGCGGGCGAACCAGGCGACGTGCTCGCCCGTGCCGCAGCCGAGGTCGAGCACCGAACGCTCGGGCGCTGCGGCCAGCAGGCGCTCGAAGAGCGGTCCCTCGCGCTCGATCCGACGTTCCCATGCGATCAGCCGGCGATACTCCGAGCGCGAGTAGGGATCTCCCGGCTCGCCCGGCGCGTTCTGTGAGTTCCGTTCCATGTCGGCCCGGCTCCTCCTTGCGCGGAACGGTACCATCGCGCGACCTCTCAGCCCTCAGGAACGACTCGATGCGCCGTCTATCGCTGCTCCTTGCCGCCGTCCTCGTGCTCTTCTCCGACGCTGCATCCGCGGGTGCCGACGCGCAGGAGGTCCTGCCGCACGAGAAGTACCAGTTGCCCAACGGCCTCACGGTGATCCTCCACGAGAACCACAAGCTGCCCCAGGTCGTGGTGAACCTCTGGTACCACTGCGGGACGCGCGAAGAACCGGCCGGGCGCAGCGGCTTCGCGCACCTCTTCGAGCACCTCATGTTCATGGGCACGAAGCGGGTGCCCGACAGCCAGTTCGACGTGCTCATGGAGTCCGGCGGCGGTTCCAACAACGCCTCGACCTGGTTCGATCGCACCAACTACTACGACTCGGGCCCCGCGAAGATCCTCCCGACGCTGCTCTGGCTCGAGGCCGATCGCATGGAGGGTCTGGGTAGCGCCATGACGCAGCGCAAGCTGGATCTGCAGCGGGACGTAGTGCGCAACGAACGCCGCGAAGGCTATGACAACGCGCCCTACGGTCCCGCGGACTACCTCATCTGGCAGTTGCTCTACCCGACCGACCACCCGTATCACTTCCACGTGATCGGGTCGCACGAGGATCTCGTGG
>JAHEIK010000326.1 GCA_024639415.1 Planctomycetota bacterium | reverse complement strand
CGTCAAGGGCGGCAAGAAGGAGGAGTTCGCCCGGGTCGACTTCTACGGCGTGCCGATCAAGTCCGATCGCATCCTCTTCATCATCGACGTCTCCGCGTCCATGAAGCTCAAGACGAAGAACGACAATCCCAAGGAGAAGTGGAAGCCGCCGCCCACCGTGACGGGTGGCGACAAGCGGCCGCCGCCTCCGCCGCCGCCCGAGGAGATCCTCAGCGGTCCCAAGATCGACGTCGCCAAGCACGAGCTCAAGAAGGCGATCAAGCAGCTTCCGAAGGACTACACCTTCAACATGATCTGCTTCAACCAGGGCGCTGCGCACTGGCAGAAGACGATGGTGAAGGCGTCCGCCAAGAACAAGGAGAGCGCCTACCAGTGGATCCGCGGGCTCAAGCCCCATGGGAGCACCTACATCGACGGCGCCCTGCGCATGGGCTTCAAGGTCGCTGGATTGCTCAACTACGACAAGCGCTACCCCGACATCACACTCGACACGATCGTCCTGCTCAGCGACGGTGCGCCGACGGACAACTCGTTCCCCGTCTCCAAGAAGATGGATCCCGAGATCATCCTCGAGCACGTGCGCGAGTGGAACAAGGGCAAGCAGGTCGTCGTGCACTGCATCGGCGTCGACATGGTCGAGGGCATCGAGTTCATGAAGAAGCTCGCCGCGGAGAACGGCGGCACCTACGTGGACCGCTAGCGCGACCGGCCTGACGTGACCGACGAAAACGCTCGGACGCCCGAGAAGCCCGCGGGGATGTGGATCCCCGTGCTCAAGCTCGGCGGCGTGGGCGTCTACGTGGACGGGCTCGTGCTGCTGCTCGTCGGCCTGCTGCTGCTCGGCGGTGAGCGCGACACGACGCTCGGCCACCGCTTGAGTCTGATCGGGGTCGCCCTGGGCAGCGTGCTCCTGCACGAGTTCGGCCACGCGGTGATGGCGCGCATGCGCGGCTTGCGCGTCGGCGGCGTGTTCCTGCACCTCGTGCCCTTTGCGTACGTCGAGCGCGGCAAGCCCGGCGACGAGCTGCGCACAGCCCTGGCCGGGCCGGCGACGAACCTCTTGATCGCAGCCGGTCTGTTCGCCGTACCGCACGTGCGCGAGGGCTTTCCGTGGCTGGCGCTGGAGCGTTGGCTGACGGATCCGCTCTGGGCCGCGTTCGGCATCAACCTGCTGATGGGCGTGTTCAACCTCGTGCCGGCGCTGCCGGCGGACGGCGGGCGCGCGCTGCGGGCGGGTTTGATGCTGCGCATGCCGGCAGCGAAGGCCTACGCGATCACGGCGCGCGCCGGCACGTTCACGGGCGCGGCGTGCTTCTTCGTCGCGGTGCTCGTGTGGCCGAGCACGGATGCGTACGCTGCAATCGCGGCGGGGCTGTTCTTCATCATGGTCGCCTGGCGCGAGGCCAAGCAGGGCCAGATCGAGCGCCGCAAGGAGCGTGAACGCGCACGCGGACTGTAGGGGCGGGTTACATACCCGCCCGGTCCGGCGCCCTCTGCACCCGCGGGTATCCTGCATCCATGCGCTTGACGTTGCTCGCCGCCTGTCTGCTGGGACTGCTCGCCTTGCCGTCCAGCCGTCCGTCCAACCGCCCGTCCGAGCGCGTTGGCAACGTGCGCGCGATGATCGAGGCGATGCTCCTGCGCCGTGCGCAGGTACGCGACGTCCGCGCGCCCTGCCAGACGTATCAGGTCGACCTGCGCACCAAGGAGAACCTTGAGGTGCTCTTCTCGCCCGGCGACGTGGAGTGGCTGGGCGGTCCGCGGCCGCTCGGCAGGTAGGGGCGGGTTACATACCCGCCCAATCGGGCGCCATCCGGATGGGCGGCAATGTATGCCGCCCCTACAGCGCCCTGCGCGTTCGGACGTATCCTCAGTCCATGCGCTGGTTCGTGCGGATCTTCGTTGGGGTGATCCTGGTCGGGCTCGCAGCGTTGTTCCTCATTGCGTTGATGCCCAGGGTGAGCAAGCCACACCTGCGCTCGCCCGCCAGGGACAACATTCGCACCATGCTCGTCTTCATGATCGGGCGGCGCGCTGAGAAGGTGACGGGCGGATGGCCTGCGTACAGCGGCAAGAACTTCGTGTTGTCCCTCGTGGCGACGAACCAACTCGACCGCCGCAATGCGCAGAACCTCGAGGTCCTATTCCCGCCGAGCATGCGCGAGCAGTTCGAGGCGCTGGACCTGGACGAGTACAAGCAGGTCACGAAGGCCAACCTGCAGACGCGCCGCTTCCCGCACCTGACGGGCTACGCCGGACGGCGTAACGCCGATCCCGAGTTCGCGATGAACGCCGAACGCGAGAAGCGGGGCGTGGTGCTCATTGCCGACCTGACGCATCCCGACGGCATCCTCGTCGGCATGAGCAACGGCGCGGTGTACCTGATGGAGTGGGAAGATCTCGACCTGCCGCCGCCCAGCGGTCCCGTCGTCGTCGGGCCCAAGGCGCAGCACCCGATGCTGCGCGCGCTCTCCAATGAATGATCGGACGCCCACGGCGCCTTTTGCGTTCGGGCGTAGGCTGGGGGCATGAGCCCGAAGTGGATCGCCGTGATTGGCTGCACCGTCATCGTGCTGCTTCTGCTCGGCTTCGCGACGTTCCTGATCGCCATGCCTTCGATCAACGAGCGAGCCCTGCGCGCGAAGAGCAAGGACAACTTGCGCACGCTCCTGACGCTGGCCATGAGCGAACGGGACGGCGCACCGGCGCTCGATCTGCCGACGTTGCACGGCAGGAGCTGGATCCTGGCGCTCGTCGCGACGGGCCGCCTGGACTCCCGCAACGCAACGCACCTCGTGTGCCTGTTCTCCACGACGCAGGACGGCGAGATCGATCCGGCCGAGTACCAGGCCCTCACCCTCGAGCGCCTGCAGACCGAGCGCTTTCCGCATCTCACGGGCTACGCCGGCCCTGGCGAACGCGAGCCGGGTTGGAAGGGTGCGCGTCCGTTGATCGGGGACCTGACCTTCGAGGACGGAGCGATCATCGGCTTCAGCGACGGCACGGTGCGCTGGGTCGAGCGCGACGAACTTGGCCTCGGCGACGACGATCCGATTCAGGCGGGACCGGCGTCGAAATCACCACTGCTCCGCATGCTCTCGGACGAGTGATCGTGCGGCGCCTTTGCGTCATTGCTCCCTTTGCGTCTTGCCGCCCCGGGGGCGTGCGGGTCACCGCACCACGGTAGCGGCGGCCGCGAGGTTCCCATCCGCGTCCGTGACCTGCACCACGACGTCGTGCGCCCCCGTCTTGGGCATGCGCAGGAAGCCCTCGAAGGGCTCCTTGGCCGTGTCGTACAGCCCATCCTTCGCCGCGAGCGGCACCCACGCGCCACCGTTGAGCGCTACACGCACCTGCAGGATGCGGCCGTCGTTCGGATCGGTCGCCACGCCCTCGATGTGCACGCGGCCGCCCGAGTGGCGCCGCGCCTTCACCTGCACGGTCGGCGGCGTGTTGTCCACGCGCACGCCCGTGAGGAGGGCCGTCGCCTCACGCGCACGACCCGGCTCGTTGTCCGGCGCATCCTCGATCGTCACGCGGACCTGGTACACGCCGTCCGGCACGCCCGTCGTATCCCACGCGTGCGCCGGCTTCTTCAGCACCTTGGCATCCACGAGCGTCGTCCAGTGCGGCGAGCCCTTGCGGTTCACGGCCACCGTCGCGCGCAGCCGGTCACCGTCGGCGTCCGCCACCTTCCACGTCACGTCGCGCTTCGCCGTGGCGACAGGGGGCGCGCCCTCCTTCTGCCCAGGCTTCTTGACCTCGACGGCGGTCACGGTCGGCGCCCGGTTCGGCGTGCGGCGCACCAACTCGACGCTACGCAGCTCGGCCTTCTGCACGAAGCGCGCGGTCGCTGCCAGCGTGCCGGCCTGGCCGTCGAAGTCCTGCGCCGAGGCCCACGCCGTCCACGAGTCGTCCGGCTCGGAAGTCGGGCCGCTGCGATAGCGCAGCGTGCGCACCGACGTACCCCAGAGCGTCGCGCGGCCCCAGCGCGAGGGCGCGCCGGCGTCGACCGGCGCCGACGTCCACGTGCCCTCGGCGACGTCGGCATCGTGGCCGTGCAGCACAGCCGGGTTGCTCGTGACGACGGCGGCAAACCGGCCGCCGGTAGAGAGGACGACGCTTGCTTCGGCCTCCGGTAGATCGGCGATCAGGGCGAACGGCTTGCCCGGCTCGACCCGCATCACGCGCGCGGAGGGGTAGGTGCCGGCCACCGCGCCGTCGCCGTCAGCACACAGGCTCAGGACCGCGACCTTCTTCTGCGCCCAGAGCGTCGTGACGATGCCGCTCGCTTCGATGTGGACGATCTGGCCATCCTGCAGCGCCTTGCGCGCCGCGGGCTTCTGGCCTTTCTTCGTCTCGCGCGGCTGGGCGACCTGGCCCAGCAGGCTGGCGAGCTGCGTGGCGTTGCCGCCGGCCTGGTCGGCGTTGGCGGCAACGATCAGGCTGCCATCCTCGCGCACGACGATGCCGACGACCTCCTGCGGTTCGAGGTCGCGGATGACCTTCACGGACTTCCCGTCGAACGCGAGGACGCGGCCCTTGGGCGCCGTGCCGACGTAGAGCGTCTTGCCATCGGTCGATCGTGTGAGGCAGCGAGCGTGGCTGTCGTCCACGTCCGCGAGCTTGGTCACGCCACCGAATGGATCGACGCGGTAGAGCGTCCCCGGTACTCCGCACGCGGCCGTCAACACGCCCGTGGCAGAGCTCGTCAGCGCCCAGACATGCTCGACAGGGAGCTTGGCCAGCGGCGTGACGTTGCCGTCCGCGATCGAGAGCTTGACGATCCTGCCACCCGGGAAGACGGCCGCAGCCAGCGCATTGCCCGGCAGCGGTGCGAGCGCCGTGACCATCAGTCCCTCGCCCAGCTCGAAGCGCTTCCCGCCGTCGGGGGCTACGTCGTAGACCGCGGGC
>JAHEIK010000039.1:9460-15859 GCA_024639415.1 Planctomycetota bacterium | reverse complement strand
ACGTACTCCGGGAAGCGCGCGCAGAGGCGCGCGTCCGCGAAGGTCATGAGGCGCGCCTCGTCGTGCTCGTGGGAGAGCGTCACGCTCCCCGGGCTCGTGCCGCGCGGCATCAAGGCACAGATGCAGCGCTTGCGGTACCAGACGTCGTAGTTCATCGACTTGAAGTCGTAGCAGCGCTGCATGTCGATCAGCTCGTCGACCTCGGTGACGCCGAGCTCCTCGTTCAGCTCCCGCATGGTGGCTGCGCGGAACGTCGCGTCCTCCGGCTCCACACGCCCGGAGACACCCTGCCAGAACCCGCCGCGCGAGGGCACCCGCAGGCACATCAGTAGTCGCCAACCTGCGTCGGTCGGAACCGCGAGCCAGAGTTCGACGATCAGGCGTGGATCCTCGAGTGTGCCCGCACCCACGACGCCACCGAGCGGTGTGTCCAGGTCGCCGGTCGCGGTCGCAGGGTCAACCATGGAGCTTCGCCCTCAGGGGCCTACGTGCCCGCGCGCTCACGGTACGCCCACGTTGCGTACGGATTGCGGGCGAAGCCCACTCGGACGCGGTCGGCGGCCTGGATGGGGAGCGGAAGGCCGATGAGGAGGACGACTCGTGGTCATCCACTCGAGGAGGACGAAGCGGTCTGATCGCCCCCAGTCCAGGCCGCAGAACGTCTACATGGAGAAGCATCGTGCGCACTGAACTAGGGGAAGATGCCGCGCTCGTCGTAGGCCTGCGCGACACGGTTCAGCGCGGCGACGCTGGTCGCTTCACGCGGAGTGCAGCCGTAGTGCTTCACGGTCTGGGCGACGCGGTCGTAGGCGTCGGCAATCCGGCGCTTGAGCTTGTGGCGCACCTCGTCCAGGTACCAGGTCTCGCCGCGGCGGTTCTGCGTCCACTCGAAGAACGAGACGATCACACCGCCGGCGTTCGCCAGAATGTCCGGGATGATGTCGATGCCGTTCTCGGTGAGGATGCGGTCGGCCGCCATGGTCGTCGGGCCGTTGGCGCCCTCGGCAATCACGCGGCAGTCGACGTGGGGCGCGTTCTCCGACGTGATCTGCCACTCCAGGGCGGCGGGGATCAGGATGTCGCACTTCGTCCGCCAGAACTCGTCCGGATCCTGCGCCTCGGCCTTGCCGTAGGCCCCGACGCCTCCCTGCTGCGCGACGTGGCCCGCGAGGTCGTTCGCGTCGATGCCGCTCTTGTTGATGATGGAGCCCGTGTGGTCCTGGGCGGCGACGAGCGTCGCGCCGTACTCATCCTGGAGGATGCGCGCCGCGAAGCTTCCCACGTTGCCGTAGCCCTGCACGGCGAAGGTGCAGTCCTTCAGTTCGACGCCGTTGGCGGTTGCCCACGACGCGACGTTGTAGATCGTCCCGCGACCGGTGGCCTCGTCACGGCCCACAGATCCGCCGGAGGCGACCGTCTTGCCCGTGACCACATGACGCGACACGTTCTTCGCCGCGTAGGCGATCGTGTTCATGTACGTGTCCATCATCCAGACCATCGTCTGGGCGTTGGTGCCCATGTCGGGGGCGGGGATGTCGTAGTCGGGTCCGATGTTGGTGCCGAGCGCGTGCGTGAAGCGTCGCGTGACGCGCTCGAGCTCTGCAGGGCTCAGCTGCGTCGGATCGATCTGGATGCCACCCTTGGCGCCGCCGAACGGCAGGTCCGTAAGGGCGCACTTCCACGTCATCCATGCGGCGAGCGCCTTGACCTCGTCCAGGTGCACCAGCGGCGAGAAGCGCAGGCCGCCCTTGTAGCAGCCGAGCACGTTGTTGTGCTGGATGCGGTAGCCCTTGGCCATCATCGTCTCGCCGCTGTCCATGCGGACGGGGAAGTTGACGATGAGCTCGTTCTTCGGCTGGCTGAGGATGGCTCGGAGCGACGGATTGAGCTCGGTCATGTCCGCCGCGCGCTCGAACTGCGCGACAGCCATCTCGTAGAGGTTCTCGAACTCCTTGACCTCGATGGGGGGAGCCTTCTCCATCGGGGTGTTCTCCGCCGCGGTGGCGAGGGACGTGGGGTTCTTGGTGTCCATGGCGCGGGACCTCAGGGCCCGTGCGGGGGGAGGCTCCGACTCGTGGAGCCCGAACGACGGGCAAGAGCGTCAGGGTATGCCGTGCCGCTCCGTGATCCAGAAGAGATCCCGCATGGGGCTCGCCGATTGAGGCATACTGCGGACCGGAGGAGGCCGCCGTGGCCAAGCTGATCGTGCGGGATGTCGAGCACACCTTCCTGGTGGATGTCGAGCCCGAGGAGCGGCTGGTCCTCGGCCGCTCTCACGACTGCGATCTGCCCGTGGTCGCCCAGCGCGCCTCGCGGCGCCATGCCGAGGTGCGGGGCACCGGAAACGGTCACCTCATCGTGGACCTGGGCTCCACGAACGGTACGCTCCTCAACGGTGTACCCGTGCCCGCCGAAGCGCCGCTGCGCGACGGTGACGTCATCGACGTGGGCGGGTGCACGATCCTCTACCGCACGAGCCCAGGCGGCTCCGTAGGGGCTTGACCGGGGGTCTCATGCCTGCATCGTTCCATCGTCAGGACGGCCCTGGCGGCTTCGTGCCCCTGGCCGAGTTCCCGCTGCATCTGGGCTCGGACCTCTCGGCCACGGTCTACGACGATGCGCCGGGGGTCGCCCCGCACCACGCCACGCTGCGGCTCGAGTCGGAGGGCTACACGCTCACAGCCGAGGCCGGCTGCACCTTCGTCGTCGGTGGGAGCGAGGCGACCCACACGACGCTCGCGATGGGGGATGCCGTCCACCTGACGCCCCACGCGTCGCCCTGGCTGTTCCGCTCGCGGTCCCTGGAGGTCCCCAGCCTGCCTGCCCAGGCACCGCATCGCGTGCACGGCATCACCCTGGACGGTGCGCGCTGCGCCTTCCGCTACCTCCCGCCGCTACGCGGCGCGGACGGGGAGCGGCGCTACCTCAAGATCCTGGCCGCCATCGGCGGCGCACCGCATCCGGCGCTCGCCCAGATCGTCGACGGGGGGCTGACCCACGTGGACGGACGCAGGCGGCGCTGGCTGGCTACGCGCTGGATCGACGGCAAGAGCGCGCGCGACCTGCTCATGGATCGCCAGGTGCCCGTCGAGCGCGTGCTGGCGATCCTGGTCTCCCTCGCGGACGCGCTGGTCCATCTCCATGCGCGGGGTGTGATCCACCGGGATCTTGCTCCGGGCAACGTGATCGTGACGCCTGGCGGCGGTGCCGTGCTCATCGACTACGGGCAGGCCGTGCTCAGCGCGACCGAGCTGCCCGAGTCGGCCGGTGTCGTTGGGACCCCCGGCTTCGTCGCTCCCGAGGAGGTCGTCTACGGTCCTGCCGCGGTGACGTCCGCCGTGGACGTCTACGGCCTCGCGGCCGTTGGCTACACGCTGCTCACGGGCGCGCCGCCGTCGTGCGGCGACGACGTCCTGGACGCGCTGGCGAGTGCGTCCATCGCCCCTCCGCATCCGAGCGCCTACGGGATCGAGGTCCCCGCGCCGCTCGAGGAACTGCTGCTTGCCGCGCTGGGTCCGGACCCGGCCGAACGTCCTGACGCCCGTACCCTGGCCGCCGTGCTCGCCGATGTCGCGGGGGCACCCAAGGAGCTCGCATGAAGGAGGTGCTGCTGCGCGGCGGGCCGCCCGTCCACCCCTACGTCTTCTCGAAGCGCGTCTACCGCATGAGCAACGACGTCGTCGACGGCGACCTCGTCCAGCTCAAGACACGTGAGGGCGTTCCCTTCGGGTGGGGCTTCGCCCATCGTCGCTCGCTCATCGCGGTCCGCGTGCTCACGTGGAACGAGGCCGAGGTGCCCGACGAGGACTGGCTGCGCGAGAAGGTCCGCGCGGCGGAGACCCTGCGCCGCGACACCCTGCAGCTGCCCACGATCGGCAACGCGTGGCGCACGCTGCACGCGGAAGGGGACGGTGTCAGCGGCCTCGTCGTCGACCGCTATGGCGATACGGCGGCGGTGAACCTGTTCAGCCTCGGTTGGCACAAGCGCTTCACCGAGGTCGAGCGCATCTTGCGGGAGGAGACCGGCGTCGACCGGGTCGTGCCGCGGGTGGACTCGCGTACGTCCAGTCACGAGGGCTTCGAATGCCCCGTGAGCGACGGACTCGATCCCATCGAGGTGCAGGAGCACGGCGTGACGTTCCTCGTCGATCCGGCGGGGGGGCACAAGACCGGGTTCTTCCTCGACCAGCGCGACAACCGCCATTTCCTCGCGGGCCTCTGCCGGGGCAAGCGCGTGTTCGACGGGATGACCTACACCGGCGGTTTCGCGATCCACGCGGCCAAGGCCGGTGCGGCGTCCGTGCGTGCGATGGACCTCGACGAAGAGGCGGTGGAGCATGCCGGGAAGAACGCTGCAGCGAACGGCGTGGCGGTCGACTTCGAGCATGGCGACGTGTTCAACGTCCTGCGCAGCTATGCCGGCAATCCCGTCGAGGGGCGGCCGGAGGTGCTGATCGTCGATCCGCCGAAGTGGGCGAAGGATCGCGCCGGCTTCGGCAGCGCGATGCGGCGCTACGCCGACCTCAACCGACTCGCGCTCGACGCCGTGTCGCCCGGTGGGATCGTGTGCACGAGTTCCTGCTCCGGTCTGGTGGGGGAGCACGACTTCCTGGCCATGCTGCGCAGCGTGGCGCTCGACACCAAGCGGGCCGTACGCATCTTGCGCATCGCAGGCGCGGGGCCTGACCACCCTGTGGCGGCGAACTTCCCCGAGAGCCGCTACCTCAAGTGCGTCGTGCTGCAGGTCGGCGCGCGCGGGTCAGGACCGGGCGCCGAGCGGCGAGAGGACCGCGCGCCGCACGGGGACGACCGTGGTCCCGGGCGTGATGATCGCGGACCGCGACGCGACGATCGTGGCCCGAGGCGGGATGACCGTGGACCCAGGCGAGACGACCGTGGCCTGCGACGGGATGACCGGGGGCCGAGGCGGGATGACCGTGGACCGCGCAGGGATGACCGCGGCCCCAGGCGCGACGACCGCGGACCGCGCAGGGACGACCGGGGGCCGAGGCGTGATGACCGTGGACCGCGCAGGGACGACCGGGGCCCGCGGCGTGATGACCGTGGTCCGCGTAGGGACGATCGGGGCCCGCGGCGTGATGACCGTGGTCCGCGCAGGGACGATCGGGGCCCGCGGCGTGATGACCGTGGCCCGCGGCGCGACGACCGTGGCGGCGATGACCGCGGCCCGCGTGGCGGCGGTGGCCGGCGCGGCTCGTGGCGTGACGACCGGGGCAAGCGCTGATCGCAAACGGAAGCCTGTAGGGGCGGGTTGAGCGAGGGCCGGTAGGCACGAGCGGAATACCCGCCCATCAGGAGCATGACCGGGCACGTGTCCCGGGCACGTCGGTGACGGTGACGGGCACGTTCACGTTCACGGGGTGGACGTGTCAGGCTTCGCCTGACAAGTCCACAGGCCGCGCGATCGGCATGCGCCACCCCACGCCAAACGCGGTCGGACTCACCTTGAGCCCCGGTGCCATCTGGCGCCGCTTGTACTCGTTGCGCTCGACCATCTTCAGCAGGCGCTCGACCAGCGCCGGGTCCTCGCCGCTCGCCACGATCTCGTGCAGGCTGGCGCCACGCTCGACGCGCGCTTCGAGAATGCGGTCCAGGACGGGGTACGGGGGCAGCGAGTCGCTGTCCTTCTGGTCCGGCGCCAGCTCTGCCGAGGGCGGGCGCTCGATCACCCGCATCGGCATCCATCCGCGCTGCGCGTAGAGCCGCGCCAGGTCGTAGACCTGCGTCTTCCATACGTCCGACAGCACGGCCAGCCCGCCGTTCATGTCCCCGTACAGCGTGCAGTAGCCGACGGCAACTTCGCTCTTGTTGCCCGTCGTCAACACGAGATGACCGAGCTTGTTCGAGATGGCCATCAGGATGGTCCCGCGCGAACGTGCCTGGAGGTTCTCCTCCGTCACCCCGAAGCTGCGCTCGCCCAAGTGCGGATCCAGGACCTCTAGGAAGCCGCTGTAGGGCGGGAGGATCGGGATCTCGAGCAGTTCGACGCCAAGCGCCTGGGCGATCGCAGCGGCGTCCTCGTTGCTCATCGGCGCCGTGAAGGGGCCCGGCATCGCAACGGTCAGGACGTTCTCCGGCCCGAAGGCCTCCGCGGCAAGGCACGCCACGACCGCCGAGTCCACGCCGCCGGAGAGGCCGACCAAGGCCTTGTGCATGCCGGTCTTGCGGCTGTAGTCGCCCAGCCCCATGACCAGCGCGGCACGTATCTCCTCCGCCGGTGCGAGCTGCGCAGCGTCCGGAGCCGGCGCGTCCCGCGGCGCCTCCTCGATCACGCCGTTCGCGGCGATGGTGACGATGCGTCGATCTTCCTCGAACGCGTGGAGGCGCACGCGCGTGCCGCCTTCCGCGTCGAAGACCCGGCTGCGGCCGTCGAACAAC
>JAHEIK010000039.1:0-9450 GCA_024639415.1 Planctomycetota bacterium | reverse complement strand
GTTGCCCCCGACCAGGTTCACGGCCACGAGCGGCACACCCATCCGACGTGCTTCCTCGCCGAAGAGCGCCTGACGGTGTGCGTCCTTGTCGCCGTGGTAGGGCGAGGCCGAGATGCACACGGCCAGATCCATGCCCGCGTCC
Source organism: Planctomycetota bacterium (assembly GCA_024639415.1). GTDB lineage: Bacteria > Planctomycetota > PLA2 > PLA2 > JAEUHO01 > JAHEIK01. The sequence goes on along the minus strand of JAHEIK010000039.1, from coordinate 9,308 downwards.
CTCAGGTCGGCCGGGGGGTCCGCCTCGTAGAGCTTGCGTCCGCGCACGAGATCGCGCACCCAAAGGTCCTCGCAGATCAGGAGACCGATGCGTCGTCCGTCGAGTTCGACGACGCAGGCCTCCTGCCCCTCGGCGAAGTAGCGCCGCTCGTCGAAGACGTCGTACGTCGGCAGCAGGCGCTTGGCGTAGACGGTCTCGACGCGGCCGCCGCGCACGAAGGCCGCCGCATTCACGATGCCGGGGCCCGCTGCCCCTGCATTGCGGCCCACGGTCCCGATCACGGCCGCCGGGCCGTCCGACCACGCCGTCGCGAGATCGTCCAGGGCGCGCTCGGCGGCACGAATCACGCTCTCGCGCAGCAGGAGATCACGTGGGGGGTAGCCCACCAGCGCCAGCTCCGGCACTACGAGCAGGTCGGCAGCCGCCTCCCGGGCCCATTCCCAGGCGCCCTGGATGGCTGCGGCGTTGCCGGGCACATCGCCGGCGGTCGTGTTGATCTGGGCGAGGGCGACGCGCACGGGTCCATCCTCCGGGACGCGCGCAGTCTACTGCGCCCGGCCGCATGTGCGGACCTGTCGAATGGTGCGTTCGGGACCCCTTGACTCGGCACGCCCCAGACGTATAGGTGGGCTCCACAGAGGTCCGATCCTCCCACGTGGAGACCCAGGCCATGCCGTTCCCGTCCGAGTTCCTGACGCCGACCGATCGCGACGCAGCCCTGCTGCACCTGCGCTCCACCCTGCACGGCCCTCTTGCCGGCGAGGTCCTGCTCCTCCCGAGCCTCGGCGACGACGAGGACTTCGACGATCTCGACGACGATCTCGAGGATGATCTCGAGGATGACTTCGACGATCTCGACGACGACGATGATCTCGATGACGACGACGATCTGGACGACGACGACCTCGACGATGACGACGAGTTGGATGACGACGAGCTAGGCGACGACGACTTCGATGACGACGTCGAGGACCTCGATGACGAGGACGACGACGAAGAAGACGAAGAAGACGACGATGATCTCGATGACGACGAAGATCTCGACGACGACGACTACGACCCGGACGACGACGACTGGGAGGGCTAGGCGCTAGTTCCTAGCGCTTCGTCAGCAAGTCGATCCAGGTGGCGCCATAGCGCTCCATGCGCTTCGTGCCGATGTCGGGGCAGTTCGCAAGCTCCGCGACGTCCGCGGGGCGGTGTTCCGCCAGCCAGACGAGCGCGGGGTTGGGCAGCACGACCACGTTGGGCACCTTGCGCCGCCTCGCTTCCTTGCGCCGCCAGTCCTTGATGCGCTCTTCCTGGTTGCGTCGCGCGCGCGCGCGGCGCACCTCGTCGGGCGGGAGCTTGGTTCCCACCGACTTCGGCGGTACGTCGCCTTGTTCGAATGCGACGAACGCATCGCGCAAGACGGCGGCGAGCGCTCGGCCGTGGCGCCTTCGCTCCCGGTCACCCAGGAACGGGACGTCGCGCGCATCCCGCACGCGTGCGGGTGGGCGCTCGGCGATCGAGACCATCGTCTTGGGACTCAGTACCTTGAACGGAGGCAGGTCGCGTCGCTCCGCCTGCGCCTCGCGCCACAGGAACAGGCCGCGAATCACGGTGCGCCCGCGATCGTCGAGGCGCCCGGCTCCCTTGATCCTGCGCCAGCCGTCCTCGTCGACCGTCTGCACGCTGCCGCGGCGGCGTGCCAGCCGCTGGAACTCGATCGCGGCCTCCTCTTCGAGGTCGGCTTCGCGCAGCCTCTCGCCGTAGTGCGCCCGGAGCGCGGGCAGGTACATCGTGTCCCGGCGCAGGTAGTCGAGTTGCTCGTCGGTCAGCGGTCGCCGGCCCCAGTCTGCGCGCTGGTAGCGCTTGTTCAGCGTGTGGCCGAAGTGGTCCTCGACGAGGCTGGCGAGGCCGACGCGCTCGTCGCCCAGCAGGGTCGCCGCGATCATCGTGTCGAAGACGCGATCGAAGCGGAAGTCGTGGTCGCGAGTGAGCACCGTGATGTCGTAGTCACCGCCGTGGAACACCAACTCGACGTCGGAGCGATCGAGCGCATCGCGCAGCGGATCGAGCTTCTCCACCGCCAGTACGTCGATGATCGCGCTCTTGCCTTGGGCCGTGACCTGGATGATGCAGGTCTGCTCGCGGTAGGCGTGCATCGAGTTCGCCTCGGTGTCGAGCGAGACGTCGGGGCACGTCGTCAGGTGTCCGGCGAGTTCCGCCAGGTCCTCGCGCGAGTCGACGAACCACGCCTCGTGCTCATCGGGGGCCGGCAAGCGGATGCGCTGCGGTTCGTCTTCGGGCGGGGGGGTGGACTCGGGCTCGGTCATGGGGCCTATTCTGCGCCCTCCTCCGGACGGGGGGCGGCGGGCGCCGGATCCAAGCCGAACCAGGAGAGGATCCTGTGCCCCCGGCGCAGGGTCGTCCGCGGGTCGTCGCTGCGGGCCGCGGCCGACGCGAAGGCCTGACGGGCTTCCTTCTCGAAGTCCGCCCGCGCTGCCGGGGCGGTATCGGGAGCGGCGCGCCAGGCCAGTGCGGCCAGCCCCCGGAGCTCGAACGCTTCCGGCTGCGAGGCCCACACGATGCAGCAGCGGCGAGCGGCTTCGAGCGCGAGCGGGAACTCGTGTCGGGCGAGGTGTCCCGAGGCCGTCCGCAGCAGGGCGAGCCCGCGGGTCCGCTGCAACGTGAGCAGGGTCTTCTCCAGCGCCGCAGCCTTGCTTTCTTCGCCCGCGGAGGTGGTCATCCGGACGAGCAGGTCGAGCGTGTCGATGTCGAGGTACGTCGCCGGGTCCGCCGCGAGCAGCTCGGCCGCTCGCGCCTCGTCCTTCTTCGAGTACGCCTGCGACAAGAGGATCCGGGCGAACTGGATCCGGCTGCGGTCGGGTGGCTCGGGGTTGCTTGCCCCAACCGCACGCTCGAAGGTGGTGAGGGACTCCTCGATCCGTCCCATGAAGCGCAGCATGCGGGCGAGGGCCGCGAGCACGGGGCCGTTGTCGGGCATACGCGCCGCGAGCGCCTTGGCCTGCTCGAGGCGAGCTTCACGCGCAGCCTCGGGGCCTTGGCCGACGAGGGCCGTTGCAGCGCGGATCCATAGCTCGGCCACGTCGCCGCGCTCCGGCGTCGCTCGCAGTGCCGCGCTCATCAGCACCTCCGCGCGCGCGCCCTCTCCTGCGGCGAGGGCGGCTCGCGCTTGTGCGCTGCGTCCCTCGGGCGTGAAGCCCCAGCGCAGCTTGCGCGCCCAACGGTTCGCCTCGTCCCGCGCGCCTTGGTCCAGCCAGCCGAGCACGGCGTCCGTGATCCAGCGCTCCCGTGTCGTGCTGTGGGGCAGGTGGGTGGCGAGGTCGGGGGGGAAGGCCGCGCGCAGGGGCTCGTCGACGTCCACCGGCGCGGCACCACGCAGCCGCCGAGCCGCCAACTCCAGGGCGAGGCGCGGGACATCGTCTTGAAGTAGGTCGACCCCGCGCGGGAGCATGCGATCAAGCGTGGCGGTGTCGAGCGCGAAGTGCTTCAGCAAGTGGCCGGGACGCTCGAAGCCTGCAGCCCGCGCACCCTCCGCCCGCGGGTTCGTCTCCGCGAAGAACGCCTCCCAGCGGGCCGCGCGCAGCGCGGGCTCCTGCCGGAAGCCGAGCAGCACGATCTCGCCGGGGAAGCGAAAGATCCAGACGTGCTCGAAGGCTGCGCGGTAGGAGGCCAGTGCGCTGAAGAGAAGCTCCGGCGTCATGTCGAACAGGTTGAGCCACTGGGCATGGACGCCGTCGTCGCTCAGGGCGCTGCGCGCTTCGCGGAAGGCCTCCACGGTGAACAAGTGCCCACTCGCCGGATGCCAGGGATGGCTGGGCTGCGAGGCGATGACGTCATAGCCCTTGCCGGGGAGCCCCGCGCGCAGCATGGTGCGCCCATCGGCCGACACGACGCGGGCGTGGGAGAGGCGCTCGACCGGGAGTTGCTCCAGACCGCGCGCTGCGCGTGCCGCATCCAGCACGCTGCTGTCGATCTCGGCCACCGTTACCGTCCGCGCGCCCGCAGCAAGCACGGCCTCGGCCGTCCAGCCTGCCCCGTGTCCAATGACCAGCGCTTGCTCGGGTGCGCCGTGCAGCAGGGTGGGGAGGAGGCCCAGGGCATGCTCGGTCAGGGCAGGTGCGTTCGGGCGGTCCGGGTTGAACAGGCTCTCCCGCAGCGCTCCACGCCGCATCCCGATCGGACCGTCCGCTTCCTCGATGAGCGCGATGCGTCCGCCGCGCCCTTCGAAGACGGGCAGGGCGGTCCCACTCGCGTCGCCGGGACGCTGCGCGCGCCGGCCCGTGAACCAGCGGGCGTACAGCTCGAAGTCCGCGCTGCTGCGGATCGTCAAGCCCGCCGGCAGCGGCTTGCGTGCCGTGATGACCTCGACCGGCGTGGGACCGCTCGCGAGCCAACCCTGCAGCAGGCCGGGCCACAGCAGGACGAGCAAGGGCAGTGCGTGCGCGAGCGCCGCCAGATGGCGGCGGGGCCCCGGCACGCGCCAGCGCAGGATCACGGCAGTCGCGACGACGAGCACGGCGGCGATGAAGAGGGTCCGCTCCGCGCCCACGCGCGGCAGGAGCAGGTAGCCGGCCACGAGGCTGCCACTGAGGGCACCGAGCGCGTTCCACGCGTACAGACGTCCCGCGGGTCCGGACGTGCTGCCCGTCCAGAGCGCGCGGAGTCGCACGGCCGCGGGGAGCAGCGCGCCGAAGGCGAGCGTCGCGGGTGCGACGGTCATCAGGAACGCCCAGGCCAGCGCGGCCACGCGACTGCCATCGGCCGCGCCCGTGGTGATGCTGAGCGGCGCGTTGCCGGCGGTCGGCAGCGAGAGGAGCGTCAGCGCTCCCGCACCGGCCAGCAGCAGGGGCATCAGGTAGGAGGGGCGGCGCATGCGATCGGCGATCGGTCCGGCCACGGCGGCACCTACCGCGAGTGCGAGCAGCAGGGGCGCCAGGAGCAGCGCGATGCCCTGCAGGTGTTCTCCGGCGAGCGGCTCCAGCATGCGGAACCACGCCATCTGCGCCAGCAAGGCTGCGCCACCTGACGTGAACAATGCCCAACGCAGTCCGCTTGCGCCGAGTGCCTGACCGGGCGTCGCCGGCTTGGGGGGACCGTCCCCGTGCGGCAGGGGACGGTCCGCGAGCAGCAGCAGGAAGGCCGCGAGCAAGGCGACCGCTCCACACAGCCGCAGCGCCATGGTCTCGCCCACCGAGGCGAGGACGGGCAGCAGGCCGACCACGCCGACCAGCGCGCCGGCGGTGTTCGCGGCGTAGATCCAGCCTGTGCGGCTGCCGGCGTGCGCGACGTCCTCGACCCGGGCGCGCACCAGGTACGGAAACACCGCGCCCAGGCAGAGCGCGGCGGGCAGCACGAGGGGCAGCTCGAGCGTGAGGGCCGGCAGCAGGCCTCCGCTCTCACCTGAGAACAGGAGGGCCCGCAGGTCAGGGAGGGCCGCCACGTACAGGGGCGAGAGGGCGATCCACGTGCCCGCCCCGGCCAGCAACCAGGTGCCGTGGCGGGCGGGCCGCGAGGTGCGGGGGGCCAGCCGGGCTCCGAGCAGGGCGCCCAGGCCCAGGCCGGCGAGGAAGAGGCCCGCCACCAGGGCGAGGGCCTCGTAGGTGGTCCCGATGCCCCGTCCGAGACCCCGAATCCACAGCATCTCCGCGGCGAGGGTCGCTACGCCGGTCAAGGCGGCGGCGAGGAGCACGAGGGGAGCCGGACCCATGGCGCGTGACCGTAGCACGCAGGGTCAACGGTTAGCGCAGCTTCGGCTTCCGCTTCTCCTCGACCATGTCCATCACCCGTGCCCAGCGGGCTCCGGGATCCGACGCCATGGCCAGGTGCTCGGCGGTATCGATGTCGAAGCAGACATCGGGCTCGTGGACGTGGAGGCGCACGGTCTCGCGCTGGTGGCGGAAGAGGATCTCCCGGGTGCCGTTCGTGTCGCCGCGGAGGAAGAAGTCCTCCCGGAGATCGGACGAGAACAGGCCCGGGTGGCCGCCGAGGCCCTTGTAGGTCGGTAGCACCACCTTGCAGCGGCGCGTGACGAACTCCGTGACGATCTGATCGACGATCTCGGACGATACGAAGGGCACGTCGCCTGGGGTGAGCAGGAAGTTCCGCTCCTGCGCCCAGCCGCAGTCGAGGCCGACGCGGATGGACGAGATCATGCCCCGCGTGGGATCGGGATTCTCGACCAGGTGCAGGGTGGGGGAGCGCAGGGGCTCGTAGGTGCTCTCGGCCCCCGGGGGAATGACCAGGATGATGTCCTGGACGCGCTGGGCCTTGCGGTAGGTGCGCAGCGTGTGCTCGATGACGCGCTTCTTGCCCAGCATCGTGAGCAGCTTGTCCTGTCCCATGCGCCGGCTGTCGCCGGCCGCCAGGACGATCGCGACCGGATCGGACTTAAGGGTGGACATGGGTGCAGTGTACGACAGGCCGCACGTGCCAGAAGCACGGAGGAGCGATCCCATGAACCGGATGCGGGACACGACGACGATCACGGAGGGCCGTGACGACAAACTCGCCAAGCACAACCTCTTCGAGACGCCGCGCTGCTTCGCCGACGTCTACGTGCTGCGGCCCGGCCAGGCGCAGTCCGTCCACAGCCACGCCGGCGAAGACAAGTGCTACTTCGTGCTGGAGGGCGCGGCGCGCGTAACGAGCGGGGCCGAGGTGTTCGAGGCTGCGCCGGGAGCGATCGTGTGGTGCCCGGCGGGCGAGGACCACGGGATCGAGAACCCGGCGGCCGAGGGCGACCTGAGGGTGCTGGTCTTCATGGCGCCGCATCCGAAGCTGGGCAAGCCCGGCTAGCGGCGGGGTTCGGCGCGGCCTGACTCTGGCGGGTACGGGCCGGACTCGCCGGTGAACGTGCCCGTCACCGTCATCCGCGTGCCCGCTGCCCGTCTCCCTCGTCCGGACTCCCCGCCTCCCGCACCCGATTCCGCCCCGAGAAGCCCGTGAACGGGCCACGAGTCCCGGGAACGTCGGTCACGGGCACGCAGACGTTCACGTTCACGGGGATGGCGGGCCCCGCCATCCCACCCCCATCCCGGACCAGATCGGTATCCTCTCCCGTCCCTGATCCCCGGAGGTCACCCCATGAAGGTCGGTGTCATTCTCAGCGGCTGCGGCTTCAAGGACGGAGCCGAGATCCACGAGAGCGTTCTCACCCTGCTGGCGCTCGATCGCGCCGGGGCGGAGATCCTCTGCTTCGCTCCCGATGTGGATCAGGCCAAGGTCGTCAACCACCTCACGGGCGAGGACGCCGACGAGTCCCGCAACGTGCTGGTCGAGTCCGCCCGCATCGCGCGCGGCGAGATCGCCGACGTCAAGACGGCCGACGCCTCCGCGCTCGACGCCCTCATCCTGCCCGGCGGCTTCGGCGCGGCCATGAACCTGTGCGACTTCGCCATGAAGGGCCCGGACGCGGACGTCAACGAGGATGTCGCCGCCCTCGTCCGCGCAGTTCACGCAGCACAGAAGCCCATCGGCGCCATCTGCATCGCCCCCGCGCTGATCGCCAGGGTGCTCGGCAAGGACGGCGGGCCCACGCTCACGATCGGCACCGACGCCGGCACGGCCGGGGCGATCGAAGCCTGTGGCGCAGGTCATCAGGACTGCGCCGTCGAGGACTTCGTCGTCGATCGCGAGCAGCGCATCGTCACCACGCCCGCGTACATGCTCGGGCCGACCATCAAGCACGTCGCCGAAGGCATCGAGCGCTGTGTCGCCGAGGTCCTCGAGTTGGCCTCCCCCGCAGGCGTCGCGTAGCCCATCCACCCCCGATCCAGGAGCAGCACCATGGCGGAGACCCCGCAGGCCGGTCAGGCAGCCGCGAACCCGGTTCCCGGCGTCAAGAACATCATCGCCGTCGGCGCAGGCAAGGGCGGCGTGGGCAAGTCCACCGTCGCCGTGAACCTCGCGCTGGCGCTGCGCGAGGCCGGCAACACGGTCGGTGTCATGGACGCGGACGTCTACGGGCCCTCGATCCCGACGATGCTCGCCGTCAACGAGCAGCCGCGGGGCACCGGACCGAACTCCATCGATCCGCTCGAGGCCTACGGCCTCAAGCTGATGTCGATGGGCTTCCTGCTCGACCCCGAGAAGCCCATGATCGTGCGCGGCCCGATCGTGCACTCCGTCGTGCGGCAGTTCCTCGGCGACGTGCAGTGGGGCGAGCTGGACTACCTCATCGTCGACCTGCCGCCGGGCACGGGCGACGTCGCCCTCAGCCTGGCGCAGTCGTGTCCGCTGACGGGTTCCGTGGTCGTCTCGACCCCGCAGGACGTGGCGCTGCTCGACGTGCACAAGGCCGTGTCGATGTTCCGCACGCTCAACGTGCCCGTCGTCGGTCTCGTCGAGAACATGAGCTGGTACGAGTGCGCGAAGTGCGGGGAGCGCGAAGAGATCTTCGGCCATGGCGGCGCGCAGGCCTGGGGGGCGGAGCAGAAGATCCCGTTCCTCGGCGGTGTGCCGATCCACGCCTCCGTCGCGGTCGGTGGCGACGAGGGCAAGCCGGCGCTCGTCGACGAGCGCACGCCCGAGAACGTGCGCGAGGCCTTCCGGGCGCTCGCCACGCAGCTCGCCAAGCAGGTGCAGATCCTGCGCGAGACGGCGCCCTCGGGCCCGCTGATCCAGATCGAGGGCCTGTCGTAGGGAGGCCCTCCGAAGGAGGGCGGCAATGTATGCCGCCCCTACAGGCCACGTGTAGGGGCGGCATACATTGCCGCCCTGCGGACGCGGCGGCTGAAACCTCCCGCAGCCACCCCGGTATGGGGGGCTGACTGCTGGAGGACCCCCAGATGAAGCCCACGACCCTCATCGCCCTGCTCGCGCTCTGCATCGCCATCGGTGCGGGCGCCCTGCTCTGGACCGAGAACGCCAAGCTGAAGGACCGCCTCGCCGCGCTCGAGAGCCCGCTCGAAGGCGGAGCCGGCGCGATCATCCCCGGCAATGCCGCGTCCCTGAAGGGCTCGAGCGGGCGCCGGGAGATGGCCGAACTGCGGCGGCTCACCTCGGCCCTGACCGAGCGCATGACGTCCATGGAGCGTACTGCGGCCGAGGCGCCTGCCGCGGCCCCGGGAGCGGCGCTGGACGCCGGAGCCCTCGCGTCCAAGCCTGCCTTCACCGACGCCGTGCGTGAGGTCGTGCTCGACATGGCCAGGAACGACGTCGACTTCCGCGCTCGGATCGGTGGCCAGGAGCGGACGAAGCTCGGCAAGGACTCCGCGTTCGCGCTCGTGGCCGAGACGCTCAAGCTCGACGCCTCGCAGGAGTCGCAGATGAGCAAGGACCTGCAGGAGATGCAGCAGGAC
>JAHEIK010000325.1 GCA_024639415.1 Planctomycetota bacterium | reverse complement strand
CAGCCCGCGGGCGTCGCTGCGCGCTCCCGTGCGGACTGGACGTCGCAGCGCAGCCGCGACGGCAAGGGGGGGCTGTGAGCCCCCCCTTCCAAACCCCCTCAGCCTTTCACCCCGATCGCGAAGCGGTTCGCGGCCAGGGGCTCGCCCTGCCACTCGAAGTAGACCTCGAACCAGCCGCCGCTGGCCACGGGCATCGAGGGCACGGTGACCTGCAGCGCGACCTGGCGTGCGGCCAGCCCCGGGGGGACCTCCATCTCCAGCGGGAGGCGGCCGATCGGCTCCTCGGCGCCCGGAACGCGCAGCACGAAGGCGCCCTTGCCCGGGCCGGGCTGGAGATTGCGGACGAAAGCCACGAAGGTCAGGGGACCGACATCTCCCGGAACCTTGTCGACCGGAAGTACTTCCACGACGTTCTTGAGGGAGAGTTCCCCCGTATCGTCGGCCTCGACGGCTCGACAGATCAGGAGTGCATGCACGATCGGCGTGCTCAACGCAGAGGATTCGTCGCTCATGGCGGCGCACCGTACCGCGCCCGTCTGCTCCTGCCCATCGCGGCGCTGACCGCCCTCCTGCTCGTGCCCGCGCCCTCACTCGCCGCCCCGCTGACCCTCCGGGCGTCTGGGGCCAGCCGCGGCTACGAGGTCAAGGTGGCCGGCGGCACGGCCACCTTCCGCTTCGACCAGATCTCGGGCTGCCGCTACCGGCTGATCGCCGAGCCCGGGACCCTGCGGCGCCCGGTCCTGCAGGTGGGGCGCGCAGGCGAGGAGCCGCTCGTCCGCGTCGATGCGGGTGGCTCGGAGAAGCCGGCCAGCCACACCTTCGTCGCCGAGCGCGACGCGCGCATGGAGGTGCGCGTCGGCGGTTTCTCGGCCCAGACCGGCAAGGGCCGGGTGCGCCTCGAGACGCTGGGGCCGAACGACGAGCGCGTGAAGGCGCATCGGCGCTACCTGCAGCCGGGCGGTGCGCGCGCGGCCGTCGGGGAGCTGCTGGTGGGGGAGGAGAACCGCTGGGAGCTCGTCGTCGAGGAGGGCAAGGCCTACCAGATCACGCCTACCCGCGGCTCCGCCGGCCTCGTGCGGTTGCAGGTGCTGGGCTGGGACGGCACGCCGATCGGCGATTCGGATCAGGGGGCCGCTTCCTGGGTGGCCTTCCCGCCGGTGCGCTTCCGCGTGCCCCAGAGCGCGGCGGGTGAGCCTGCGCCGGAGAAGCAGGCGGCGCGTCCGCCCAAGGGGCGCCGCGCCATCCATCTGGTGGTCCGCGGGATCTTCGACGGCGGCGGGACGTACGGTGTGAGGCTCCGTCCGCTCGGTCCTGACGAGTCGGTGGACCCGCCGCCGGTCGCGCCACCGCCCGCCGTCGAGCGTGGCCCGGTGGAGGGGCAGGTGAGCACCTTCCGCGCCGGTCCGGGCGACGTGGCGCTGCTCTACGTCCCCTCCTCGGCCCACCGCACGCAGCGCGTCGAGATGCTGCGCGGTGAGCGCTGGATCCACCTGAACGACATGGGGCTCGGCGGCAGCGCGCGCTCGCAGGAGAACGCGCTGATGGTCTGGTTCCAGCCGTACTACCCCGGCACCTACCGCTTCCGAGGCGTTCCGGTGCCACCGCCGTCACAGCCGCGCATGACGCTGCACGACCGCACCTCCCTCGGCAGCGCGCCGATCCACATGGGGACGGGCGCCGATCCCACGGTGCGCGCGCGGCTGAAGTCGTCCTGGAGCCTCGTGGGCCTCGGCGTCTGCATGCCGGGCTGGGACTACCTCTACGTGTGCGTCGGCGGCCCCAGCCGGGGCGTGGCGATGCGGGTCCTCGACGCCGCGGGCAAGGTCGTCCGCAGCCGCTCCGCCGGCGCCCAGACGATCTCGCCCGGCTTGGGGCCGTCCCTGCGCTTCCGTGTGCCGCGGCCGGGCGTCTACCGGCTGCAGGCCAAGAACCTGCGCAAGCGAATCATCCGCCCGCTGCTGCGCCGCGCGGCGAATTGACGCGATTTCGCGCGGGAGTCACGAAGACCCCGCGTCCCAAATCTTGCGGGTGCGAGCCGCCCAGGGGTTGATAGGGACAATGCGAACGCGACGGATGATCTCCGGACCCGGGCTCTTCCTGGCGCTCTGCCTGCTGACCCTCGCGGGCGCCCCGGCGGGGGCCGCCGATCCCGTGGTGCTGGAGGATGCGGTAGCGCGCCATCACAGGCTGCCCCAGGACGGCGGCCTCTGGGCGGGGACGATCCGCGTGCCCGAGGACGCGACCGCGCTGTCGGTTGCCGTCTGCTGCGAGCGCAACGTCGACCTCTACCTGCGGCATGGTCAGCCCGTCGCCATGAACCGCCTGGCCGACGCCGACGTGTCGAGCCGCAACGCCGGCATCCTGGAGACGATCCGCGTCGCCCAGGACGAGGCCGTGCCCCTCGAGGCCGGCCTCTGGCATATCGCCGTGGTGCCCAACAGCAACGCCGACCGCGCAGCGGAGTTCGAGGTGGTGGCGTTCGTGGACCGTGGCCGCGGCACGCCGACCGTGCTGCCCGGTGATGCGGCCGAGCGCACGCTGACGGTCCATCGTGACCGAGCGGAGCTACGCACCTTCCTGCCCACGCTCGTACGCTCGCTGACCCTGCGCTTGGCCGGCGCGGCGCGTCCCGGTGTGCGCTTCCGTATCGACGGTCCGCGCGAGTATCGCCGCAGTGGCGCCGCGCCCCGCTCGATCGTGCTGCAGCGCGCGGACAGCCCGGCCGGTGCGTACATCCTCGACCTCAGTTCGGCCGGCGGCACGCCGCTGCCCGCCACCATCGGTGTGCGCACGACGTGGTCCGCGAACGGCGATGAGAAGCCGCGGCTCCCGATGCCTGTTCTGCGCCCCGGTGGATCGACGACGCTCACGCTCGGTGGACCGGACGGACCGGCCGCGCGCACCGTACGCATCCCGGTTCCGCCGGGCACGGGCGGCGTGGAGATCGACGCGACCAACCCCTTGCGGGCGGATGTGGACCTGTACGTGCGCCGTGGCGGGCCCTTGCAGGCAGGAGACGACGACGCGGACTACTTCGCGCTCTCCAGCGCACCGTTCGAGGCGCTCTACCTCGGCGGCATCACGGGCCTTGCGGCGGGGACGTACTACTGCGAGGTCGTGCTCGTCGAGGGCAAGGGCGCAGTCCCCGTGACCCTCGCTGTGCGCGGCCATCCGCGCGGGACTGGGCGCGGGACGTGGGGCGACGGCGAGCCGCCCAAGCTCGCCTTCGGCCAGTGGACCCGCGGCCGCGTCGAAGCGGGGCGCGCAGGGGTCACGTGGTACGACGTGGTCGTGCCGGCAGGAACCCGCTCCTTCCACGCCATGCTGCTCGGCTCCTCGGCGCCGCTCGATCTCGTGCTGGCGCGCAAGACCGACGGGAGCATCATGCGGCGCGCGCTCTCGGCACGTGTGGATGAGCGCATCGATCACACGTTCACCGTGCCGCCCGACGGGCCCCGCTTGTTCGTGCTGGGTGTCATGAATCGCAGCGCGCTCGAGAAGGTCGTCGACTTCCGCGTGGCGCTGTCGCTCAACCGTCCGCCTCCGCTGCCCGCCGACCTCGTCTGGCCGCCGCTGATCAACTGGCAGGGCCGCAGCGCGACAGTGCGCGGAGCAGCCGCCACGGTCGAGCTCACCGTGCGCGACAACGCGGGCGGCAGCGGAACCTGCGTGACGCCGCGCGGTCGCATCCTCACGTGCCGCCACGTGCTCGAGATCGAGGGGCAGAAGGGTCGCATCCAGCGCGAGGGCGTGCTGGTGGCCTTCCCCTCACGTCTCGACGAGCCTCCGGTGCAGAGCTTCCTCGCGCGCGTGACGGCCGAGGACCGCAAGAAGGACCTCGCGCTGCTCGAGATCACATCCGACGTGTTCGGCCGGCCGCTGCCTGCCGACCTGACCCTGCCGTGGGTGCCGCTCGGCGACAGCGGGACCCTCGAGCTGGGCGATCCCGTGCTGGTGTTCGGCTACCCCTCCGAGGGCTCCGAGCGCAGCCGGACACCCGTGATCCTCACGCGCGGCTCGATCGCCGGCCTGGAGGCCATCGGCGGGGCCCCGCGCTGGATCAAGACCGACGCCTGGATCGGGCTCGGCCACAGCGGCGGCTCCATGGTGGACGCGGCGATGCGGCTCGTGGGCATCCCCGCGGCCACCCTGGGCCAGAGCGAGGTGCTCGGCCTGGCCGTCCCCGTCTCGCTCGTTCCGGCGGCCTGGAAGCTGAAGATCCTCAAGGACCAGGCTCGCTGAGAGCGCGCTGCGCCCTCAGCGGGAAGACGCAAAGGGGGCAGAGAACGCAAAGGCGGCATCCGCCAGAGCGCGTTGAGGGTGCTCTGCGCTCCCGGGCAGGATTCCGCGGGCGCTGGCCCCTCCGGTAGCATCCCGGATTCGACGCTGGATCCGCTAAATGACGCCCACGACCGATAACGACGAGAACGCCGCCTTCGAGCCGAGCTCCATCCGGACCCCGCGGCCGCCGCTGCTGCCCCGCAAGGTGTGGATCCTCGGCCTGGCCAAGGACCGCGTGGCCACGGCCGTCGCGGCGCTCGAGGGCGCCGGACACGCCGTCCGCACCGCCGAGAGCGGCGCCGAGCTGGCGCCGGCACTGCGTGAGTTCCGCCCCGACCTCATCGTCATCGACATGCAGGACGAGCCGGACCGTGCGCGCCACATCGCGACCCAGTTGCGCGCCGACCGCGCCACGCGCCAGCTTCCGATCGTCCTGGTGGGGGCCCGCGGCATCGACATCAAGAAGGGTGACAAGCCCATCACCGGCCCCACCCGGCGCTACACGCTGCCCATGGATGCGCCGTCCGTACTCAATGCCATCGTGACCGAACTCTAGGGCCATCGTGACCGAACTCTAGGGCCATCGTGACCGAGCTCTGGGGCCAGCGTGACCGAGCTCCGAGTAGCACCGCGCCCGCGATGCGCCGTTGACGCC
>JAHEIK010000324.1 GCA_024639415.1 Planctomycetota bacterium | reverse complement strand
CACGAGAGCGGGATCCTGGAGAGGCGTAGGGAGCTTCTGCTACTCCCTCACTAGGTCTCCCTCACTAGCTCTCCCCCACGTCGTCTCCCGATCTCGATCCAACGACGTCGCTCGGGCCGGGCCAGGACTCGGCCGCCGCTACGCGCCGGCCTCCCAAGGCCCCTACGGCGCCTCCTTTACCCGCCGCCCCTCACGTGCGATCAGGCCTGTGAGCATCGCCGCGGTCTGATCGGCCGGTTCCCGCAGCTCGAGCACGGCCTCATCCGAAGCCAGCGACAGATCCGACACGGTCCGGAGGATCACGTCGCACTCTGCGCACTCACCGCGAGCCACGATGAAGCGCCGACGACGATCCCGAGGACTTGTCCGTGCGGCGCCCTCGCCAATGTGTCGGCTGACGGCCATGGCTGCCCGGATGAGCTGTCCGCGTACATCGGCGTAGCCTCGGGGGAACTCCTTGCGCAGCGCGTCCGCGCCGACGATCAAGCGTCGACTGGTGTGCCAGACCTCTAGCCGCTCGTGTGCGAGCCGACCTGTCGGCATAGGTGTCGTCCCCTCGGCGGGCGTGTCTTCAGCACCCATGACTGGTGAAGTACTGAGTCCTCGACGCTCCATCGGTTGGGCGACGAACAGGAGACGCCCTGCTACGAGAAAGTGCGCGAGCGTCGGAGAACCCGAGCGACCCCGGAGAACCCCCGTGAGGGAGAGGATGTGAGAGCGTGAGGGCGCGTGACCGCCGCTACGCGGCTGTCACAACGGCACAACCTGCTGCGCATACAAGTGATAGAACAGCAGCGCGCTGTAGCCGAGTAGCGCGACAACCAAGCAGATCCGCCCGAGCGGCCAGTTCTTGTGGAGACACAGGAAGCCCGCGCCCACGATCGTCACGACCGTCTTGATCAAGATGAACGCCGTGTCGCTGATCTCGAGGGCCATCTTCATGACGGGATTGGCCTCAGTCGCCCCCCGCTTGAGCAGGTCCAGCGTGTACCAGGCGTCGAGCATGGACAGTCCGACGACGCACGCGAACGCGAGCAGGATCCAGGTTCCAGGACGGTCCACGTAGACGAACTCGCTCTCGGCTCCGCGCCTCGGCCCCTTGCGCCGGCCCCAGAGCAGGTAGCGCGAGAACATCGGCGTCGGACGCGTGCGGCGGTCACGGCCCTCGCGGCGCGCGTCGTCGTCAGGCAGGCTGGGGCTCTCCGGAGCGGTCACGCGGGGAGGATAGCCCGCCGCGGGCGCGCGACAATGCGAAGGCTCACTTCACGCGGCGCCGAAACGGCGCACGATGCGACACTCGCTCCAAGACCGGCGCTACCAAGGGCCGTACGTCCGGCGCCAGGCGACGCCGCAGGGCCTCGAGCCGCGCGGCCGCCTCGGGGGGGAAGCTGTAGTACGCACGCCCGAGCATGCCTGCGACGAGTTCTCGCGGCGTGTCGGCTCCCATGGGGTCGATGGCGGCCGCAGCCACCTCCGGCGGCACGACGACCCGCCCCCTGGGCCAGGCAGCCAGGAACAGATCGCGCTGCGGCCCGGCGAGCCCCCGCGCGAAAGCCTGCTCTCCCAGCTCCTCGAAGTCGAGCAAGCCCGTGGCCAGCGCGACGAACTCCCGGTCACTCGAAGCCGCGAGCCAGCTCTCATAGCGCTTGATGAACGGAGCGTAGCGATCCGGCTCGATGCCGTAGCCGCGCGTGTAGATGAAGCTCAGCGTGCGCTTGAGGGCCCCCGCCTCCGCGCGGTCGGGATCACGGTCGAGCATGCCCTCCAACGCGTCGAGGTACACCGGGTCGCGGGCGCGGCGCACGAGGTGCATGGCGACGCCGCGGCGCCGCGGGTCCTGCCCCTCGAGCCCTGCAACAACGAGCGGCGTGAGATCGTGCGGCCGGGCGCGCATCGCGTCGTAGGCCTGCTCGACGGCAGGTCGGCACACGTCCAGGGGATGCATGCCGAACAGCACGCGCTCGTGCAGGCTCCAAGTAGCCGGATCGTCGCAGGACGTGAAGCTCGACATCAGGAGCTGCACACGCCGGATGCGCGTGTTGTCCCACGGCGCGCCACGATCCAGCTCGAGCGCCAGCTCACGCCGCACGTCGGCGTCGTCTCCCGTCACCGGTCCAAGCATGCAGTGCTTCGCTGCGTAGTACAGCGCGTCGTCGATGTCCTGCAGCAGCAGATCGGCGTCCACGGCCGCTACATACGGCGCGAACTCCCAGCGCGCCAGGACACAGCGACTCTCGCCCGCCGGCATCTTCCCTGTGAACAGATAGGCGTAGGTGGGGAAGGTGATCTCTTGCGTGGGGTCGGTGGCATACACGCCCCCACCGTGCGTCAGCGTGCTCGCGATGGGCCCGTAGACGAGGTCCGCTCGCTTGCCGTCCGCGCGACCTGGGACGGCTTCGTCCACGGCCAGACGTGCAACGGCCCACGGGTAGTCCTTCACGTGCGGCAGCGTCGTCGGCAGACGCGGCCCGCTCCCCAGGGTGAGCCCGCTCCACCACGTCAGGACGTCGGCGACCGCATGATCGAGTTCGCCGGGCGGCACGAGACTCCCGATGCGCATCCACGCGTCGGCCCACAGCTCGGGCGAGCCCCGGCGCAGGGCCACGTCCAAGGCCTGGGTCCGCGCCTCGCCGCCGTGCTGCAGCAGCGCGGAGAAGGCGATCGTCGACAGCTCACGGCTCGCCGGATCGCGCTGGAAGAGCGCCAGCATCAGCTCCGCAGCTTCCGGCTCGCGCACCGTCGCCAGCACCCGCGCCGCTTCCAGACGCAACGTCACGAGACCGGCGGGCGCGTCGAGCACCGGCCGCGTCCAGGCCAGGATCAGCTCCGCGGGGTGCTTCTCCATGCCCTGCAGCACGCGCAGCACGTTGTGCCATGGATCGGCGTTGCGCCGCGCCATGCCCGTCACCCGCGCGATGCGCTCCGGCTCGGCGAGGTGCTTCTGGGCCAGGCGCTCCAGCCCCAGCAGATCGTCCTCTGCCAGCTCGAGGTTGCGCCGGTGGATGTCCTTGACGCGCAGACCGGCCAGCGGCGCAGGCCCGCTCTCGAGGCGCTCCAGGGCGTACAGCACGCGCTTCTCGTGCGGCACGGCCTCCACGACAGGCGCGGGCAACTCGACCGGCTTGGGGGGCGGCGGGTCCTCACCACATCCGGCGCAGACCATGAGCAGGGCAAGCAGGACAGCGGTCCGTGTCAACGCCACGTCCCTTCCGGCAATCGCCCTCGATCCGTTGGCCGACGGATCAACGCACCGGGGTTCACCGGCAGTCCGACCCACAGTCCGGGCGCCCCATGGGCACGTTGCGGCTCTTGGCCAAGCTGCCGACGGCACGCTGGAGCCGCGCCTCGGCGACGCGCAGATCCGCTGCCGCCCGGGCCTCGCGGGTTCGAGCCGCCGTCCGGTCGTCCTCCTTCTGGAGGACGCGGAAGGGCGTCGACTTGCCCTGCTCGAGCTTCAGGCGCTCGCCCTCGAGGCCCTCGTCGGCGGCGGCCACCTCGGCTCGCCCGGCGTCGAACTGTCCGCGAGCCGTATCGAGATCACGCAGGGCCGCACGCACCTCGACGACGATCTGGTTCTGGAGCTCGCGGCGTCTCAGCGCCGCCTGCCGCTGACGCCAGGAGGCCGCCAGCCAGTTGGCGCGCGCGGCGCGCTGGCCGACGTACAAGCTGAACTCGAGCCCCAGCGTCGCGGACACGGCGCGGCCGCTGGCCACGTCGATGAGCGACTCGCCGAAGGCGCCGTCCAAGCCGTCACTCGCAACGCGCCCGATCAGGTCGAGCTGCGGGCGGATGGCATCCCGTGCCACGTAGGTGTCGATCGCGCGCGAGGTGATCTCGGCGCGACTGCCCGTCAGCTCGGGACGTCCTTGCATGGCCAGCGCGATGTAGCGCCGCTCGTCGCTGCGGCGGGCGAGTCCCTCGATGCCCGCCTCCGCGCGGTCCGTCGGGATGACGCGGATGGCGTCACGCACGACGGGGCCAAACGGGACGATCAGACTCAGCAAGCGATCTTCCAGGGTCTCGCGCAGGTTCTCCGCAGCAAGCACCTCGGAGCGCCGCCGCTGTACGCCGGCGGTCGCCTCTGCGACGTCCAGCGGCGTGCCGACCTCGGCGTCCAACCGCGAGTTGGCATCATCCAGCAGCTCGCTCGCGACCTCCTGCGCCTTGCGCCGCGCATCCAGGTTGGCGTCGGCGTAGACCAGTTCCCAGTAGGTCTCCTCGATCTGCAGCAGCGTCGCTTCCGCCTGGGCCTCGTAGGCGGCGCGGGCGGCGATGACGCCGCTCTGTGCACGCCGGATGTCCGCCAGGGCCACGTCGCCCGCCCCGCGCAGGAGCGGGTAGGAAGCCTCCACCGAGAGGCCCTGGCCGTAGCCGGGGTCCACGGTGGCGAAGGGGTTGCTCGTGCTCAGACGATCCGCCCGGTAGAGCAGCGAGATCGAGCCTCCGGAGCGCAGGCGGCGCGTGACGCCGACCTGTGCGTTGACCGTGTCGTCGGTCGTCACGCCGGTGCCGAGGAACTGGTTCGTCGAAGGCGTCTCCGTGTGGGAGACCGCGAAGCCCGCCGTCAGCAGACGGTCGAAGGACGCCTCGGCCGCCAGGCGGCCTTGCCAGGCGATGGGTGTCTCGTAGCCGCTCTCGCGCAGGCTGAGGTTGCCCCCCATGCCCTTGAGCAGGGCATCCCGCAAGCTCAGGCGCATGACGTGTGGCGCAGGAGCCTTCGCTTCCGCTCCAAGCGGCGTGTCCTCTGCCGGCGGCGTGTCGCCGGCAGGCGGCGTCCCGGGGGGCGCCGCGGGGACCTTGTCCGGATCCGAAGCCAGTGCCAGCGGCGCGGCCGCGAGCAGGCCGACCAACCAGAGTCCCAGGAACAACGATCGCTTCACGTTGCAGCCCTCCGTTGGGCGGCCATCCTAGCGCCCCCACGGCGGGGCTGGGCAAAGCGTCCCG
>JAHEIK010000038.1 GCA_024639415.1 Planctomycetota bacterium | reverse complement strand
AATACGAACTCAATGATCTTCATGCCGCCAGCATAGCGAACGACGCCCGTCCCCGACGTCCGGCCGTCGATTTGCGTAGTGAGGGGGAGAAGACACAGCGATACGCAGCGCAGCCGATCCCAGGCACCTGGCCGGCAGCATGCGGGGCGAGGCCCGAGGAGGAACCGTGCGCTACTACATCCGTCAGCTGAAGAAGCACGTCTCCGGCCCCTTCGAAAGCGCACAGATCAGGCGCTGGATCCGCAAGGGCCAGGTGAACGAGAACATGGACTTCTCCGAGGACGGCCGCACTTGGATGTTCGGCATCGAGATGGTGCAGTTCTTCCCGCGCTGGCCGCGCCCGGTAGCCAAGCACAAGCCGCTGTGGACCTACCGCGGGCGTTGCGCCTAGGAAACACCCGGTACGTGGCGGTAAGGGCTTCGTAGCGCGCCCACCACGCCGCGGGAAGGGTCCACGAACGACGCCCTGACCTCGGGACGCCTGACTACAACTCGAACTGCGTGGCGTAGGCGGCGAGAACGTCGTCCTCGTAGCGCTCGGCGTAGCTCTCCGCGTAAGGCTCACCGCGCCCGCAGGTGCGCTTGCGCTTGGACGTGATGCGATCGTGGTGATGGCCCAACTCGTGGACGAGCACGTGCACCAACTGGAACGCTCTTGCCGTGAGAACATCGAAGTCGATGCAAAAGCCCTCGTCCCCACGCGAGTAGGACACCCCCAGCTTGTCGAGCAGGCGCCTGTGCTCGGAGTACCAGGACTTGTCGGAACCATCCAACACGATTTCGCGTTCCCAAGCGCAGAGACCGACGACGCCGGGGTAGTGCCACCCAATGCAGTCGTACTCGCCCCTTGCAAGCACGATGGCGTTCAGGCCAACGGACAGTTCGTCCCACATCGGGAGGAGCGGCACGAAGCGGCGCACGTCATCCAGACGCAGCAAGTGCTTGTAGCCGTGCCCAGGCCGCTCGCGGTCGAACACGAGCTCTCTCTGCTCGGTGTTGTAGTAGTTCGCCGGAAGCTCCCAGCGGCTCTTGCGCTGGACCTTGCCGTCGCGAACCTTCGGAGCCGTCTTGCGAGGGTACTGCCGCCGAGCCATGCCGTTCTGCCTCCTGCCCGTGAGTGTACGGGGGTCCGGCGCGACGACCTCGAGGCGAAGCCCCCACGCAGCGTCAGCTCTCGAGGAAGCGTGGGCGGGCCACACCTCGCTCCCGGTACGCCTCGACGAAGTCACGGATGTCGGGCTGGTCGCGCACGAAGCGGTGCTGGCAGCGCTCCATGCTCTCCAGCGTCGCGTCCGCGAACTCCAGGCCGCCCTGCCTCATACCGTCCAGCCGCTCGGTCCCGAACTGCCAGCGCACGGAAGCGATCTCGCTGTTCGAAGCTGTGAACGCGAGGCGCCGCCGCGAGCGTGCGTCCAGTTCCTCCATCGGCACAGCGTCGAGCGTGTCATGGAAGTGGACCTCACGCGGCCCCCCGTAGGACGTGAACCAGAGCTGCGAGAGTTGGCGCAGCGTCGGCGACGTGTCGTCGCGCGAGACGATGTGAACGCAACTCCCCGGCTCCGACGCTTCGTAGACTCGCCAGCACGCGGCCGTGAAGGCGTCCTGATGCACGAAGTTGACCGGCACGTCCGCCGCGACCGCGTGCACGACGGGCGGGAAGGACCGGCGGTGGAAGCGCTCGCCCGCGGACCAGAACTGGTAGACGCCGAACCGCTTGCCGGCGTAGCGCCCGTCGCGGCTGTCGCCGATCACGACCGAAGGCCTGACGATCAACCAGGGCAGGCCGCTCGCCGCGACGAGGCCTTCCGCCTCATGCTTGCTGCGCATGTAGGCCGTGGCGGAAGAGCTCACCCCCGCATGCAGGTCCTCCGGAATGACTCCCTCCCGCGGGCCGCACGCATAGGCCGTGGAGACGAAGAGGAATCGGTCCACATGGAGTGCGCGGCCGAGCTCGACCATCTCCCTCGTCAAACCCACGTTGGCCCGCTCGAGGTTCTCGAGGTCGAGGTAGTTGGAGCAGCCGGCGCAGTGGAGGATCTCGGTGACGCCGAGGTCCCGGAGACGGGGCGCGAGCGAAGAGATCTGTCCGGGTGCCGGCAGCGGCAGGAACGTCAGGCGCTCGTGATCGCGCGAACTGAGCGGGCGCCCGGCCGCGGCAAGCTCAGCGGCCAGCGCCTCCAGGACTCGCGGCCGTGCCTCGAGATCGCGCAGCGGCAGCACCAGATCCGCGTCGGAACGAGCGAGCGCAGCGGTCGCGACGAGACCGCCCACGGAACCGCTCACGCCCGTGATGAGAATCGACGCACCGCGCCGGCCATGCATGCTGCGTCCCTCCCGGGCAAGACCTTACGCCCCCCTTGCCGACACCGCCACGATCGGGATCTCACACGGGCCGGCGCACGACCCCATGGTGGCTGAGCCGTCGAACAGGTACGCTCTCGTCGGAGGTAGGAGCCCATGCAGCGTGAACGTGTGTGCAGGGTAGGACTCATCGGCGTGCTCGTGGTCCTCGTGATTGCGACGGGAACGAGTCAAGCCGCGGCCGGGGATTACGACGACAAGGATCTCTCCCTGCGCTTGGCATCCGGTTTCATCCGCTTCACCGAGGTGTCGGCGTTCGGCGGGGAGACGGCGGCCAACCGCTGGTCACCGGCCGTCAACCCGGCGTCCGCGGACTGGACGGCGCTGCCCGGTCGCAGCGGCGTGGTGCTTGCGCCGTACTACTCCCACATGAGTTTCGATGCCGGCATGAAGCTCAACCTCTACGGCGAGGCCGGAGCGTGGGACACACGGCGGTCCGGCACGTTCGTTCCGACGCTCAGTCAGCTACGCAGCAACAAGGTCCCCGACCGCGACGGCCTCGAGTTCGACTACGAGACCGACACCTTCCAGCTGCAGTGGGGCAAGCGTCACGGCGGCTGGGCGCTCGGGGCGACCGTCAACTACAACGAGTCCGAGGTCACGCAGCGAGCCGGCGGGCTTGAGGTGCGTCATACGGAAGCCGAGACGTGGCGCCTGCGCATCGGCGGACTCTACGAGCCGTGCTGCAAGTGGCTGATCGGCGTCGTCGCCGAGTACGGCTGGTCGCCGTACGACTTCCGCGCGGTGGTCCCGACGCCGGGCGGCCTCGTGCCGATCAGCGGGGAGGACACGCTCACGCAGCACATCCTGCGAGCCGGGGTCTCCTACGAGTACAAGCCGTTCTCGACGACGTACTTCGACTACCAGTTCGCACGGTTCGAGAGCGACCTGGGCAAGATCGACACCCACCGCTTCCAAGCCGGTGTGCAGCACAACATCGCGGAGTTCCTCTGGCTGCGGGCGGGCGCGACGACGGACCAGTTCGGCAACGTGGGCGTCATGGCCGGTCTCAGCGTGGCCTGGGCCGACTGGGGGCAGTTGCACTTCGGCTATCAGCGCGGCGTGCTCCCCGAGCTACGCCCCAGCTTCGGGGAGTCGGACATCTTCCAGTTGACGTTGTCGCTCAACTTCTAGCTTCTGCGTCCGCCTCGCGCCGCCGCCTGCGCGTGCGCCCCTCGAACAGGACGAGGCATGCAGGCAGCAGGTAGAGGTCTCCAATGAGCGCAGCCACCATAGTGACGGTCGTAAGCTCCGCGAAGCGCTGCGTCGGGACGAACTCGGATCCGTGGATGCTGGATAGCCCCACGATGATCACGATGCTGGTGAGCACGATCGCGCGCCCCGCGCCATGGAAGGTGCGCTGGACCGCCACCGGAGCCGGCACGCCGGGCTTGCGCTCCTCGCGATAGCGAGCGAGGAAGTGGATCGTGTTGTCCACCGCAATCCCCAGGCCGATCGCGAAGACGATCACGTTGGACGCGTTCAGGTCGTAGCCCCGCAAGGCCATGTAGCCGATCGTGATGGCCAAGGGCGTCAGGTTCGGCAGCATGGACACGAGGCCCAGGCGCAGCGACCGGAACAGCAGCGCGATCACGCCGAAGATCACCAGGATCGCCCACGTGAACGAGCGCAGTACGTCATGGATGAAGTTGTCCATCGCGCGCGCGAAGAGGAAGGCCTCTCCCGTCAAGCTCGCCTGCACGTCACCATCGGCCGGGAACAGTTCGGCCATGCGCGTCTCCAGCGTGCCGAACAACTCAAGCAGGCGACGGCTTCCGATGCTCTGCACGTGGACCATGACGCGCGCGCGACCGCCGTCCTGGGTGATGAAGTCGCCGTAGTGCAGCGCGGGGCCGGCCATCTGACAGGCCACGTGCGCGGCGAGCACATCCCGCAGCCCTTCCTCACCGTCCGGGGGCAGCGGAGGCCGCGCCTGCGCGCCGGCCATGACGCGGCGCACCTCCTGCTGGGCGTCCACGAACGTGCGGGCCTTGATGACGCCGGCCTGCGTAGCCAGGAAGGTCGCCAGATCCTCGACCTTGTGGACGACGGCCGGCCTCAGCAGGCGGCCGGGCTCGGCCGCTTCGAGATCGACATCGAACGTCATGACCCCATCGAGTCGCGCCTCCAGCATGCGCAGAGTACTCGTCGTGGGGTGCTCCTCCGGGTACGTCTCGGTGACGCGGCAGTCCACGACGATGCCGCGCGAGAGCACGACGGAGCTGACGATCAAGGCGATCCCCAGCAGCAGCACCGGCCACGGATGCTCGGCAACGGCACGTCCCATGCGCGCGACGACGCCTGCAATGGAGAGACCGCCCGCTTCCTCCCCGTCCACGTAGGCCGGCGGCCGGAAGCGGTGCAGGAGGATCCCGAGGATGAGCATGGTCGCGATGTAGAGCAGGAGCAGCCCCAGGGCGGTCTGCAGTCCAACGTCTTGCAGGACATCGGAGCGCGCCGTGCTCAGGCTCAGAAAGCCGATCGCCGTGGTCGCGTAGGTGAGGAGACAGGCCAGCCCCATGTGGGAGAGCGTGCGCGCCGCGGCCGCCTTGCGATCTCCGGGAAGGCGGCGGCACTCCTCGGCGTAGCGGTTGACCACGTGCGCTGCGTTCGCCATGCCGATCGTGAACAGGAGGATGGGCAGGATGTTGCTGATCAGATTGAGCGACTGGCCGGCCAACCCGAGGGCGCCCGCGGTCCACAGCTGACCGATGCCGATCACCGCCAGCGCGAGCAGGCTGATGCCGATGCGGCGAAAGCCCAACATCAGGACGACGACGATCACGAAGGCGCAGAGCGGCAGATTGCGGATCTGCTCGTCCTCGAGATCGCTCACGATGTCCGCGCGGATCACGGGCAGGCCGCTGAAGTGCACGTCGAACCCCGCAGGCGGTGGGCGCTGCACAGCGAGACGCTTCACGGCGTCAACGATCGGGCGCATGACGCCGACCTCGCGTGCGTCGGGGTCCATGTAGACATGCACCGTGGCCAGACGCCGGTCAGCGCTCACGAAGGTCCCGATGAGCAACGGGAGGCGCTGCAGCACCCGTCGCGCCAGGCGACTGGTTTCAGCATCGACGGCCGTGGGGCCCACGATCGATCCGAGGGCGAGAGCCCCCCCAGCGGGCGCCTCACCGAGCGGCAGCCTGAGCGTGCTCAGCGTCTCGGCGCGCACCACGCGCTCGAGAGCCGCTGCCTCGCGCGCAAACGCGGCGGTCCATGCGAGGGCGTCGGGCGCGAGCACGTCGGTCGTCCCGGTCGCCTCCAGGACCGTCAGCAGGACCGCATCGGGGTGACCGAAGACGTCCTTGAAGGCCTCCGAGTCCTCGACGAGCCGTCCATTCCCGTCGTAGGTTCCCTGGGGGCTGAAGTCGAAGCCCAGGCGGGGCGCGAGCAGTCCCGCGGCCACGGTCAGCAGGCCCAGCGCGATCAGGATCGGCAGGCGTAGACGCAACACAGCATTGGAGATCTGCATGGCTTCGCTCGATCCTCACCGGAAGGGTACCGGACATCTCCCTCGGGGCGAGCCGTCGTTCCGCAGGCCGGCGAACTCGCCGCTCACGTCCAGCGGTCGGCCAACCAGAACAGCAGTCCCGTGGCGACCACGACACCCAGGATCGAGCTGGCCTGCCAGCGGGCGAACGCGCAGTACCTCGGCATCAGAGGCACCGCGACATCGGGCGGATGGCAGCGAGCCAATGCGTACATCTTCACGACACCGAAGAGAGGTATGGAGCATCCCAGGATGATCGCCGCGACCATGGCAGTCCACACGACGAAGCGGTCGGCACCGGACGTCACGAGGCCGCGCTCCAGCAACATCCAGTGCGCCGCGGCAGCCTCGACGACCATGCCGGTGAGGGCGACCACCAAGGACGCCCGCGTCGCACCCCGGATCCCCAGGCGCACGGCGGGCGTCCGCAGCCCCTCCTCCACGTCCTCGAGGTAGTCCAGGGACTGGTTGCAGAACTCCCACCCGTACTGCACCAGGCCAAAGCCGACGATGAAGGTCCACATCGACAGCGGGATCTCCCCCAGGAAGATGTGGGCCATCAGGCCGAACGGAGCGATCACCGTCCCGAGCATCATCGCGATCGCGTGCCACCACACGCCCCGGACCTTGAAGTGCAGCGGACGGAGCGAGTAGCCGTAGCCGAAGAACGCCAGGCATGCGATCAGCGCCAGCGGCACGAGGCTGCCCAGCTGAAAGCAGATGTGGATCGTAAGCAACGTGCCCACGAGGATGAGGGCACTCACGAGCATCCACGCATTGCGTTGCCCCAGGATGTCGATGGCCCCCGGAATCTGGTTCTTGTGCGTCGCGTACTTGCTGTCGACCTCCCGGTCGGCGATCGCGTTGATCCCCAGCCCGGCGAAGATCAGGCACATCACGACCACGAGCCCCTCTGCGACGGGGACTGCCAGCAACTCGTCGAACGATCCGGCGCAGAGGAAGAACGAGATGAAGACGCCGGGCGCAGCGGCAGCCATGTACTCGAAGCGGAAGATCTGGGCTACGGCTCCGAGTCTCGAGGGATCCCTGGCGGAAGACATGCGGCGGATTCTCCGGGCGAAGCGACGCCATTGCAACGGCACACACGCGCCACGGCTGTGGCCGTCCTCCCGAGGTTGGCGGCTCGCGTCGAGGGCGCAAACCAGCGAGCGGTCTTCACTGGCCATCGAGGCGAGAACCGCGCGGAGAACATCGGGAACGGCGCCGCTGAGGACGAAGGCGACTGAATGCGAGGCGCGGGCGCCGCTGGCTTGGACGCCTTCGGCGGCTGCGTGCAGCACAGGGGTCACAGCGTGGCGAGCGAGGCTAACGAGCATGGTCTCGCCTACGCGGAGATGAGCGAGTGCCCTTTGACGATGCCGTGGACGCGGTCCTGCGTTCGCTGCTGGACGAGTCGTACGTCGACGCCCATGACGACATCGCCGACATCGTCCTCGACCTCCACGAGGCCGCATGGACGTATGGCAACGTCGATGCGGAGGACCTGCTCTGCGTGTTCGACATCGGCTTCGTGTCTCCCTGGGGACAACACATGAGGGAGTTGCAGGCGTACCTCCACGCAGAACACGTGCAGCGGCGGCTGTACGCGTGAAGCGCCTCGCCTACGCCCAACCCTCCGCGTCGTGGATGCGCCACATGTACCAGGCGAGGACGGAGCGGTACGGGCGGTAGGGCTCGCCGAGGGGTTCGAGTTGCTTGTGCGTCGGGGCGCGCCGGCCCGTGAACTTCGCCCAGCCGTTGCGCACGCCGAGGTCGAGGACCGGCCACACGTCCATGCGACCGAGCGAGAACATCAGGTGCATCTGCGCGCTCCAAGGGCCGATGCCCCACACCTGCACCAGGGACTCGACCACGTCGTCGTCGGCCATGTCGTGGAAGTGCTCAGGGTCGAAGACGCCATCCACGATGTGCCGCGCGAGGTCGCGAATGCTCTTCGTCTTGGCACCGGAGAGGCCGGCCTTGCGATAGGTCGTGTCACGCTTGCGCAGGAACGCCGCGGGCTCGATGCCCTCCTCCGGGAAGAGGGCCTCGACACGGCCCCAGATGGCGCTCGCCGCTGCACCCGCCAGCTGCTGGTAGGCGATCGCGCCCGCGATGCTCTCGAAGGTCGAGGGCCGGAGTGCTACCGAGGGATGGCCGACCACCTCCACGAGGCGCGCCACCCGCTCGTCGCGCGCGCACAGCTCGCGCACGGCCTTGCGAGGTCGCCAGTAGCGCTGGGCCATCGTCCCTCCGAATCCGGGCGCCGGCGTGACCGGCCGACGCCCCGGCACGATAGAATGCCATGCTGAGCATGGACGCCGTCTTCACCAAGACCCAGTGGGAGCAGCTGCCGGAGGGCTTCCCCGCGGAGCTCATCGAGGGCTGCCTCGTACGAGACCCGGCTCCGACCTACGGCCATCAGAGCATCGCGTCCCGGATCCGGTTCAAGCTTCTGAGGCTCTCAGGCCCCGACCTGGTGCCCGATACGCCGGCGGATGTGCTGGTCGACGACGTCAACATCTTCGAACCCGACATCGTCGTGCTGCGCGAGCGACCGCCGAGGACCGAGCACTACGTCGGAATCCCGCTGCTGGTGGTCGAGGTGCTCTCGCCTTCGACTGCGCAGCGCGATCGCACGGTCAAGAAGGACAAAATGCTCGAGGCAGGCGTCGAAGAGGTCTGGCTCGTCGACCCCAAGAGCGAGCGCATCGAGATCCACCGCTCCGGCCCCGACGTGCAGAGCTTCGGCGAGTCAGAGACCGCACACTCGCTCGCACTTCCGGGCTTCGCGCTCATGCCGTCCGAGTTGTTCGCGGACTGAGCACGACGCGCGAATCTGGTACGGCGTCACCTTTTTGTTGCATGGCGCCGGCGCATCGCGCTTCATAGGGGGCTTCCGCCCCCGAACACACAGGGGCTGGGAGCCCCTCTCGCGCAGCATTCGGGGCGCCGCAAACCGACCGGAGCCCCGCCCACACCATGCACGCCGCCACGATCGAGTACGGAACGATGACCATGGGCCTACTCGGTGGTCTGGCCGTGTTCCTGTACGGCATGGAGTTGATGACGGACGCGCTGAAGATCGTCGCGGGCGACGGCATGCGCAACCTGCTGGCCCGCTTGACGACCAATCGCTTCAAGGCGGTGCTCGCCGGTGGCTTCACGACGGCGGTCATCCAGTCCTCGTCCGTCACGACCGTGCTGGCCGTGGGCTTCGTCTCAGCAGGCCTGATGTCGCTGCAGCAGTCGGTCGGCATCATCATGGGTGCCAGCATCGGGACGACCTTCACCGCCCAGATCATCGCGTTCAAGATCACCAAGCTGGCGCTCGGCATCGTCGCGATCGGCTTCCTGCTCAAGCTCTTCGCCAAGGCCGAGCGCGTACGCCAGTACGGCCTCATGCTTCTGGGCTTCGGCCTGTTGTTCCTCGGCATGAACCTCATGAAGGCGGCGATGGGTCCGCTGAGTTCGCACGAGCCCTTCTTGGACCTGATGAAGGGCATGGACAACCCCCTGCTCGGCATCCTCGTCGGCGCACTGTTCACAGGCCTGGTGCAGAGTTCCTCGGCGGCGACCGGCGTGATCATCGTGCTTGGCAGCGGAGGCCTGCTCTCCCTGGAGGGCGGCATCGCCCTGGTCCTGGGCGCCAACATCGGCACGTGCATCACGGCGATGTTCGCCGCGATCGGCAAGCCGCGCATCGCCCTGCAAACGGCACTGATCCATGTGCTGTTCAACGTGTCCGGCGTTGTGATCTGGTTCCTGTTCATCCCCCAGTTGGCGAGCCTTGTCCGGTCCATCGGCGGAGACATGTCGCGGCAGATCGCCAACGCCCACACGATATTCAACGGTGCCAACACGCTCATCTTCATCGGATTCACCGGAGCGTTCGCCACCCTCGTGCAACGCCTCGTCCCCCTGGTGCCGGAGGTGATTCCGGGTCGGCTGCGACCCAAGTTCCTCGACGACAACCTCATCGAGACGCCTGCCATGGCCCTGGACCGCGTGGAGATGGAGCTCGGACGCCTGGGCAAGCGTGTCCGCAACCTCGTCCGCCGCGCTCCGTCGGCGATCATGACCGGCACCGAGGAAGAGATCCGCGCCATCGAGCGCATGGACGACGACGTCGACGTGCTGCACAAGGCGATTGTCTCGCACCTCAGCAAGCTCGCCTCGCAGTCCTTGCCCTCGAAGGAGACGGCACGCCTCAATGGATCCCTGACCGTCGCCAACTACCTGGAGAACATGGCCGACGTCGTCGAGACCAACCTGGTCGCGGCGGGGCTGCGCCGCACGCGACACCACGTGCACATCAGTGAAGGTACGCAGCAGGCGCTCGACGCGCTCACGGACCGGGTTGTCTGGGCTGTGCGCCGGTCCGTGCGGTCCGTACGCCGGAACGAGCCCAGCGCCGCGCACGAGGTCGTCGAAGCCAAGCGCGTAGTTACCGACCTCGCGGACGAAGCCAACAAGCGCCTCATGGAGCGCCTGGGCGCCCCCGAAGAGCACCGGATGGACGCATTCCGCGTCGAGTCCGAACTCGTCGAGAGCCTGAAGCGCATCTACTACCTGGCCAAGCGGATCGCGCGGATCGTCGTCGAGGGCGAGTGGCCGCTCGAGGTCCACGCACGCAAGACGAAGCACAAGAAGAGCAAGACGAAGAAGTCGAAGGAACCCAAGCCCCCCAAGCCTGAGAACCCGGCGAAGCCCGCGAAGCAACCGAAGGCGAAGAAGAAGCAGGGGAAGAAGGGCAAGAAGAAGAAGGCGGACAAGGCGCAGGCGAAGGACACGGACGACGAGTCCTAGGCTCTGCTTGGAAACTCCTCTGCTGCGCCCGCGGATGCTCTCGCTCCTCCGGAGCCCAACTCGGAATCGCGCCCTCAACGTGCAGAAGCACGCCTCCGGCGCGATTCCTCGTCGCGCTACCGGCTCGCTTCGGCCTCCACGGGCTCGCGACGAGCTGTTTCCAAACAGAGCCTAGCCTTCGCGCGTGCGCGCCTCGTCCCGCGAACCCTCGCTCCGCTTCTCCGCAGCGTCACCCGCTGGCGGGCGCTGCGCTATGGGAAGCCAGCCGGCGGCACTGAGGAGCACGCGCAGGAACTCGCTCGAGCGCAGCCTCCCGAGGCCTCCACGCATGCATGCGCGCTCGCCAAAGCTCGTGGCATCGTCGCGCCGCCCGCCGACATGGTGCAGCAGCACCGGCACGGGGTCGCTTGTGTGACAGCCCGTGTTGCTGTCCGTCGTGTGGTCGGCCGCGACGGCGATGACGAGGTCCGCTCCGACGAATGAGGCGAGGGCGGCATCGAGCCGCTCGAGGTAGTCGCGCTTGGCTTCGGGTTTGCGATCGTGGGCAGCGATGTCGGAGCCCTTCGCGTGCAGCCACACGACGTCGTGCGTCTCCAGCGCCTTGCGGGCCGCAATGACCTTGGCGTCGAGATCGGTCTCCAGCAGCCCCGTGAATGCCGGGTCGACGATCGGCGTGAAGCCCAGCAGCGCCCCAAGGCCGAGCACGGTACGGTCGCCGGCCACGACGGCGCCTCGCATCCCAAGGCGTGTGATCAGACCCGATACGGGATGCACCGCGCCGGCGCCGCGCGTCAGCAGGCCGCTGGCCGCGGCGAGTCCGCGGCTGGCGCGGTCCCGGTTCAGGGGATGCGCCGTGAGCAAGGCGCTCGCACGGCGCAGGAAGCGGTTGAGGGCGGCTGCCGTGCGCTCGGCAGCCGCATCGCCCGTCCGCAGGGCTCGGCTCCACCGCACCGTCTGAGGCTGCCCGCCGACGCCCGGATCGGTGTCCGAGACTTCGGCGGAGAGGCCGCTCCCCGACAGACGCAACACCGCTCGGTGCTGGCTCAGGGGTGCGAGCACGGACGTGATGCCGTCCTCCGCGGGGATGCCGTTCACAGCCGCTGCGAGCTCGGCCGTTCGCCCCTCGATGCGCCCCGCGCGACGGTCACGAATGACGAACTCGCCCCCATCGTGCACGATCGTGGCGAAGTTGCAGCGCAGGGCGATGTCGCCCTCGGCAAGCTCCAGGCCGGCGCCCGCAGCTTCGATCGGCCCCCGCGCCATGCCCGCGACATCGGCCCCCGTGAGCCCCATCAGGGTCCCCGTGCCCGCGTGCGTCTCCACCGTGATCCCCGGCTCGAGGGGATCCACGAGCCCACACTGACCGGCTGCGACCCAGCCATCGCAGATCGGGGTGCTCGCCGCCTCCAGCGGCGTGTCGCCCCCGAGGGCGGCGATCGGCAGGTCGCCGAGGCCGTCCACGACGACGAAGAGGATTCGCCTCCGATGGATCGGCTGCTCTGTCGTCCCCTGCGCCCCCATCAGAAGACGTCGTCCGGCGTGCCCTGGAACTCGTCCGCCAGCTTGGCCATGAGGATGGTCATGACCTGGTGCACCGTGTCCTCCAACTCCTCGTTGGCGACGATCGGCACGCCGAGCTGGTCGGCCTCGGAGAGCATGAACTGCTGCAGGTCCCAGATCTGATCGAAGTAGTTGAGGTAGCGCTTCGCCCGGCGATCCGGCTCGCGCTTGCCACGGCCCTTGATACGCGCCTTCAGCTCGCGCGGCTTGAGCACGGCGAGCATGACGCGGACGAAGATCGCGTCGGCGCCTGCCTCTTCCTCGAGCCCACGCATGAGGCCGGGGTGTGCGTGCACGCCTTCGATCACGAGCGAGACGCGCTCACGCAGAGCGCGCCGGATCACGGCTTCGCACGCGACCGACACGAGTTCGGCCTGGGTCAGGAAGCCGTCGACGAGCGCAGCGTGGGTGTCCTTGCCGTTGCCCTCGCCGGCGGGGAGCGCCTCCCAGGCCTTGAACGTCGACGTGTGCAGCGCCGGCATGAGGCGCTCCGGCACCATCATGCGCATGACCTCGCGCAGCATGTCCGTCGACTGCGTGCGGACGATCTCGAGGCGGTGTGCGATCTGCGCCGCGATCGTGCTCTTGCCGCTGCCGACGGCACCTCCCAGGATGACGACAAGCGGTCGCTTCGAACGCTGGAACTCCTGCCACACGAGGTACTGGCGCGCCGCGTCTGCGCCCAGGTCGGTCGTGAGATGGCGGTGCGTGAGATGACGAAGCTTGCTGGAGGTGATCTCCTTGACGCCGTGACCGACGAGATCTTCGTAGATGCGGGCTGCCACATCCGCTGCCTGGTCTGGCGCCAGCCCGCACGAGACGAGGCTCATGCGGTGGTGCCCGCGTGAGAACGGAGTCTCATGCCCGTCCGAGTAGCGGATCTGGATGGACGCCGGCGTCGGCGGGCCCAGGTAACGCTGGATGACCTCCGGGCCGTAGGCCTCCAAGCGCGGAGTCACGCGCGCACGAATGCCGTCCGTCGTCAGCTCTCCGACCTCGTCGATCTGAACGCGAATTTCGGAAGCGATGGCGTACGCCTCTTCGAACGGCACGCCTGCTTCCTGCAGCGAGCGGGTCAGGATGCCGCGCAGGAACGGGAAGCGGGTCCCCTCGGACTCGTCGATGACGACCGGGCGCGCCACTAGCGGCCGCTCCGATCCGTGACCGTCTCAGGCGTTCCTGTGCGGGTGGAGGCGAGCGTCATGCGCCGGAAGATACACGTTCTGTGTGGGGCCTGCCCCGCGGGGGCCGAGACGAGGCATCCTGGGGTCGCCGGAACCGTCTTGAAGCGCGCTAGTTGCGCGTCTCGTCGGACTCGTCGTAGTAGTCGAGTCGGTCCACGGAAACGACCAGCGAGGTCACGACGTTGCGTGCGTGCGAGATGACGCGCTTGAAGTAGCGATAGCAGAGAGCCGTCGCGGCAGGCTCGGCCGGCTCGACGTTCCGCTCGCCCTTCGCGACGAGGATCTCCTCGATCTTGTCGTCGCACTCGTCCTTGAGGATCTCGGAGTTGTCGATGAATGCGGCCGCGCGCTCGGCGTCCTGCGAGTCGTAGATCAGGCGCGCGTCAGCCAGCGCCGCCGAGATGCGATTCTTCAGGTCCAGCATGTGTGCGTGATACGGAGCGTCCTGCGCCTTGGGCCGGAACGTTGCGACATCGAGAATGTTCTTGGCGTAGTCCCCGATCCGCTCGGCATCCTTGGTCAGACTCATCATGATCAACGCGGCGGGGAACTCCGACGCTCCGTGCACGGTGGCATGCACGATGAGCTCGCGGCGGATCTCCCGCTCGAGCTGGTTGATGCCCATGTCCGTCTTGACAAGCTCGGCGCGGACCAGCTTGGCGTCGGCACCCTCGAGGTACGCGCTGCACGCCAGATCGAAAGTGTGGCGGCCATCCTCGAGCATGCGCCCGAACTTGCGGTCCATCTCTCCGATGCCGCTGGCTTCCGGATCCATTCGCTTCAGCCACTTGAACATGATTGCGTCCTTCGCATGGATGTTACTTGAACAGGAGGATACCGAGCAACGGCATGAGCACGAAGACCCCGAAGATGTAGGCCACGACCCACATGCGATTCTCGAGTGCACGATTCGCCAGGCCCTGGGCAAGTCGAATCGGAAGATGGCGAAGTGCGGGTATCGGGTACACGAGGAAGATGCCCAACAGGTTGAACAGGGCGTGTACAAGGGCGATGGTGAGCCCTGCCGGTCCCGCAGCGAGCGCAGCGAGCAACCCAGTCACCGTCGTTCCCAGGTTCGCCCCGAGGGTGACCGGGAAGGCCGCCTCCAAGGACAGCACACCGGCTCCGATCATGGGAATCAGGAGCGAGGTTGTGATGCTGGAGGACTGCACGGCGACGGTCATGATCGCGCCGATCACGATGGCCAGAACGCCGCGCCTGCCAAGGACCTCGTTCAGCGCCCTCTCGACGCGAGCGGCCATAAGCGTGCGCATGATCCGTGTGATGAAGAGGAGCGCCACGACGATCATGACCAGGGCGAGCAGCAGCAGGAGTCCTGCCGCGAACCAGCCGTCCAGCCCCAGTACATCGGTCACGAACTTCTGGATGTGCTTGGCCATCCCGCCGAAGAAGACCTTGATCGGGCTCTTGAACGACCCGGCGGCGCCCGGGTCGGCGGCGATCAGGGTCGTCAACCAGCGAGCGGACTTCTCGAGCATGCCCGTGGCCAGTTCGACAGGCAGCATCACAGCCAACGCCATCAGATTGAAGAAGTCGTGCATCGTCGCGCCCGCGAAGGCCCGCCGGAACTCCTCCCGCCGCGTGATATGCCCCATCGAGACGAGCGTGTTCGTAATCGAGGTGCCGATGTTCGCGCCCATGATCATGGGAACGGCATGGGCGATCGAGATCTCGCCGCTGCCTACCAGGGCCACGGTCGTGGCGGTGGTGACGGAGGACGACTGCACGAGAACGGTTGCGAGGATTCCCACGGCGAGGCCGGCGAACGGATTCGCGATGCCCGAGAACAGCGCCTTCGCCTGATCCTTGCCCAGTGTCTTGAAGGCGCCGCCCATCAGCTTGATGGCGAGCAGGAACAGGGCCAGCAGGACGATCAGCAGCACCACACGCGTCCACGTGGGTAGCTGCGCACGCTCTGCCGGAAGTGCCGGTAGCGGCGGAAGCTGCATGCCTTGGACTCCTCCCTCCGCATGGGGGACGTCCGAGAGATAGCAGCCGCCGCCCGTGTAGAAGAGGAGGTTCGGAGGGTCCGGCGGAGCGCATCGAGCCGCGTGCCACCCAAACCCCTGGAAATGGCCCTCTAGCCGTAGCGGCCCTCGATGTAGTCGGCCGTCTCCTTGTGCTGGGGCGTCACGAAGGTCTGGTCCGTCGGCCCGTGCTCCACGACCTTGCCCATCAGCATGAAGATGCACTCGTCGCTGGCGCGGCGGGCCTGGGCCATGTTGTGGGTCACGATGACGATCGTGTACTTGCCCTTCAGCTCCCAGATCAGCTCCTCGACCGCCGAGGTGGCCGCCGGATCCAGCGCCGAGCACGGCTCGTCCATCAGCAGGAGCGTGGGCTTCACCGGGAGCAGACGCGCGATGCAGAGCTTCTGCTGCTGCTCGAGGGACAGGCTGATGGCCGGGCGCTTCAGGATGTCCTTCACAGCATCCCACAGGAGCACCTGACGCAGCGCCTCCTCGACGATGCCGTCGTGATCCTCCTTGGTCACCCGCTCGCCCTTCGGCGTGTGCAGGCGATGGCCGAACAGCACGTTGTCGCGAATCGAGAGCG
>JAHEIK010000323.1 GCA_024639415.1 Planctomycetota bacterium | reverse complement strand
GCACGCCGGTGACGGGCTCGCAGACGTTCACGGTCACGGGGGTGTCGGGCGCGGAGCGCCCGACACCTACGCCTTCACCATCCTGCGGCGGAGATAGGCGATCTTGGTCTGGTGCGGCAGGTCCTTCGGGCACGAGTCCTCACAGCCCAGCAGGCTCATGCAGCCAAACACGCCGTCATCGTCGCCGAGGATCTCGTACCACTCCTCGTCGGTACGCTCGTCGCGCGGATCGGCCATGAAACGCGCGACGTTCATGAAGCCGCGCGCGCCGAGGAACTCGTCACGCATGCGCATCGTGCCGCACGCCGAGATGCAGCAGCCGCACTCGATGCAGCGGTCGAGCTCGTAGATCTCGTCCGCCGTGTCCGGGTCCATCCGCTCCTCGAGCACGTCGAGGTGCGGGTGTTCGGCCTCGTCGCTGTGGATCCAGCTCTCGACACGCTCGGCGACCTTGCGCATGAACTCACCGGTGTTCACCGAGAGGTCGCCGATCAGCTTGAACGCCGGCAGCGGCATGAGTGTGATCTCGCCGTCGGGGAACTTGGTCGTCAGCGTGCGGCACGCCAAGTCGGGCCGGCCGTTGATGACCATGCCGCAGGAACCGCAGATGCCGGCGCGGCAGACGAAATCGAACTGCAGGGACGGCTCGAGCTTCTCGCGGATGTAGTTCAGCGCGATGAAGATGGTCATGTTCGGGGCCTCGGGGACCTCGTATCGGACCATGCGCGGCTTGTCGCCGGCCTCCTGCGGGTTGTAGCGCAGGATGTTGAAGACCAACGTGCGCCCCGTCGTCTGGGGGCCGCTGCCTTCGGTCGTGCTCACGCTCTTGTTCGTGTCGCTCATGCTTGCCTCATCATGCGGGGCGGATCGTGCGGTGCGGGCTCATGCAGTCCCAATGCCACTGCGCTCGTTCTTGCCGCTGTACTTCTCGGGCAGGTCGTAGGGCATGAGCGCCTTCTGGATCTCGTGCCGGTCCGCATCCGGCATGGTCTTCAGAAGCTCTTCGATCTCCGCCACGCGCTTCGCCGTGTCGGGATGCTCGATGGCCTGGGCATTGCCGTAGCCACGCGAGCCGGGGGGCATCTCCATCTTCATGATGTCGAGCGGCTCGTACTCGAGCTGCGGCTCGAGGTCGTCCGGGTTGGTCCAGGTCGCCAGCGTGCGGGACAGCCAGTCGCGGTCGTTGCGATCGGTGTAGTCCTCGCGCGCATGCGCGCCGCGACTCTCGGTCCTGTCGCGAGCGCCCTTGGCGACACAAAGTGCCAGCTTGATCATGCGCGGAACACGCAGGGCCTGCTCGAGCTCGGGGTTGGCCGAGCGTGCCTTGGCGCGAACGCAGAGGTTGCGGCTGCGCTCCAGCAGCTCCCGGAGCTCCTCGACGGCCTCGGCCAGGGGGCCCCCACTGCGGAAGATCCCGACCTTGTCCATCATGATCTTCTGCATCGCAGCCTTGAGCTCGTACGGGTTCTCCCCGTCGGAGCGCTCGAGCAGCGCATCGATCTGCGCCTGCTCACGCTCGATGAACTTGCGCACCGTCGCGATGTCGATGTCGACGTCCGAGGCCAAGCAGTGGTCGGCAACGTACTCGCCCACGATCATGCCGGCGACGGCCGTCTCGGCGACCGAGTTGCCGCCCAGCCGGTTGAAGCCGTGCATGTCCCAGCACGCCGCCTCGCCGACGGAGAACAGGCCCCTCAGCGCCGGGCTCTCGCCCTGCGGGGTGGTCTTCACGCCACCCATCGAGTAGTGCTGCGTCGGGCGCACGGGGATCAGGTCCTTCACCGGATCGATGCCGAGGAAGTACTCGCAGATCTCCTGCACCTCGCGCAGGTTCTTTTCGATGTGCGCCTTGCCGAGCAGGCGGATGTCCAGCCAGAGGTGCGGGCCGTACGGCGAAGGCACGCCCTTGCCCTTGCGGATGTGCTCCGTCATGCGCCTGGAGACGACGTCGCGGCTGGCGAGCTCCTTCTTCTCGGGCTCGTAGTCGGGCATGAAGCGGTACTCGTCGACGTCGAGCAACAGGCCGCCGTCACCGCGGCAGCCCTCGGTCGTGAGGATGCCGGCCGGGACGATGGCCGTCGGGTGGAACTGCACGGCCTCCATGTTGCCGAGCGGTGCCTTGCCGGTCTCGAGCGCGATCGCCGCACCCATGCCTTCGTTGATGATGGCGTTCGTCGAGATCGAGTACAGGCGGCCGTAGCCGCCGGTGGCGATCGTCGTCGCGTTGGCGACGTACGCGATCAGGTCGCCCGTGATGAGATCACGCACGATGGCGCCGTAGCAGCGGTCGCCCTCGTGGATGAGGGCGATGGCCTCCTTGCGCTCGTGGACCGGAATGCCGAGTTCGATGGCCTTGTTGTCCATCGCGTAGAGCATCGTGTGCCCCGTGCCGTCGGCTGTAAAGCACGTGCGCCACTTCTTGGTGCCGCCGAAGTCGCGCGAGGTGATCAGCCCGTGGTCGTCGTCGGCCTCGGTGATCGTGACGCGCTCCGCGTTGACGACGACCTCGCGGTCGCCCTTGCGCACGCGGCTCCACGGCACGCCCCACGTTGCGAGCTCACGAATGGCCTTGGGAGCCGTGTTCGCGAACATGCGCGCGACCGTCTGATCGCAGCCCCAGTCGCTGCCCTTCACCGTGTCGCCGAAGTGGACGTCCTCGTTGTCGTCCTTGCTCTTGACGGAGTTGGCAAGGCTGGCCTGCATGCCACCCTGCGCCGCAGCAGAGTGCGAGCGCTTGGCGGGAATCAGCGAGAGGACCAAGGTGTCGAGCCCTCGGTTCTTCGCGGCGATGGCCACGCGCAGGCCAGCGAGCCCGCCGCCGATGACCAGGGAGTCCGTGTAGACGACCTTCATCGCTGGATCTCCTCGCCGGACCTAATGGTCCTGGCCCTTCTCAATGGCGTACGGCATGCCGACGCGACCCTTGTCCTGATTCTCGATGCCGATCTTCACGTAGGCCGCGAACGACGCGAGGCCCAGGCCGAGGAAGAACACCGT
This sequence comes from Planctomycetota bacterium, assembly GCA_024639415.1. Classification (GTDB taxonomy): domain Bacteria; phylum Planctomycetota; class PLA2; order PLA2; family JAEUHO01; genus JAHEIK01. The sequence continues at coordinate 1,963 of JAHEIK010000323.1, read as the reverse complement.
CAGGCCCCACTTCACCTTCTTGAGACGCTTGCGGTTCTTGCGCGGGTCCTTGCCGTCGAACCAACCCCACTTGACGGACAGTCGGTAGAGGCCGATCGCGCCGTGCAGCTCGACGGCGAAGAGCAGGACCAGGTACATCGGCCAGAGGCCGAAGTACACGAAGCGGTCCGACGAGAGGTACGGGCCGATCTTGTCGTTGTTGGCGAACATGATCAGCAGGTGCGCGGAGCCGAGGAAGAACATCACGAAGCCGGTGATGGCCTGGACCCACCAGTTCGTGGTGTCACCATGCTTCATCATCTTCACGTGGCTGCGCATCGTCCGCCACTGCTTCCAGTTGGCCGGGAACTTGCGCATCGCAAGTGCGGCGTGCAGCACGAACAGCAGCAGCACGCCGACGACGGCGCCCTTCACCAGGATCGGATAGCCCGCTTCCTCGGTGGGATTGAGGCTGCCCTCCAGCAGGCGCGTCACGGTGAGCATCGCGTCCTTGCTGATGAGGATGCTCGACACCAGCAGGAGGTGGACCCACATGAACAAGGCGAGGGCGAGACCGGACAGGCTCTGCAGCAGGTCGAGCCGCGCGGGCATCCTGCTCTTGCGCACCTGGTCCTCGAGGAGGCTCTTCATGCCGTCTCCTAAGTGTCGGACGACGGGCCAGGGCGCCACATTGTCCGCATGGAGACGGTTCTACCGTTCACGTCCGGGGGGAGCAAGCCGGGCCTGAGCCCGGAGGGCCGCGGAGCCCTATTTCACGCGCTTCCAGCGGTTCCCGTCCACACTCACGAGAGCGGGACTGACGCCCCCCAATCCCCCCCCATGGGGGTCAGACCCACTTCACCGGGATTCGTGACCGGAGTGGCCGTGGCGCGAGAGGAGAGCAGATCTGACCACGGGAACTCCACCAATGCCTAGACGACGACGACGGGACTACCCGGGCGCCATCCACCACGTGATGAACCAAGGGAACGGCCAGAGACCGATCTTCGAGAGTCGCCGGGACATCCGGTACTTCCTCTCCCTCGTCGCGCGCCGCGTTCGTCGGGGCGACATCGAAGTGATCTCCTACGTGATCATGACAACGCACTTCCACCTCGTCCTGCGCAGCCGCCAGGGTCAGATCAGCCGCTCGCTGCAATGGATCGAGAGCATGTACGCCAGGTACTTCAATCGAACGCGCGAGAAGCATGGAGGAGCCTATCGAGGTCGGTTCCGGTCGAAGCTGGTCGAGTCCCGAGCATACTTCCGCGTTCTGATCTGGTACGTCGACAGGAACCCCGTGGATGCGGGGATGACCCGGTCTCCAGCGCTCTATCCGTACGGAAGTGCTTGGCACTACGTCCGCCGACGGGGACCGCCCTGGCTGCAGCGGACCACGGTGGAGTCGATGGTGTGCGCGATCGCGGGTACCGCTCAGTACGACCCCACGGAGTACGTCCGGGTCATGTGTGCACGGGAGTCCGCCGGCCGCCGTGAGCTGATCGAGAGGGCGGCGAACAGCTCGAAGGATGCACCCCTCGAGTCGATCGATGACCTCGTGGGCGCTGCACCAAGCCACGTACAAGCCTGGCTGGCGAGAAATGCGGCCAACGCCGATGGCTGCGGCACGCGGCGACTCGTGGTCTCGACGATCGCGGTGCGCTCCTGCGTAGCGGCGGCTGCGCAGGTCGCGGGCGAGAGGACCATACGACTCACTCGCAAGCGACGAAGCTTCTGGGTAGCGCTCGAGGCGGGGCTACTCCATGGGGCAGCGGGGTGCACCCTGCAGGCCGTCGCCGGCATCCAGGAAGTGAGTTTGGCCAGCGCACAGAGTCGGGTTCGCGCCCACCTGGCGGCCGTACGTACCGATGCCGAGTACGGGGCGACGGCGGCCGCGGTGCTAGGCGCGGCCATCCGGGAGGACTTCGGACCACCAGGGAGGTGAAAGGTGGTGAAGTGGGTCTGACCCCGTTGGGGTGGGATT
>JAHEIK010000322.1 GCA_024639415.1 Planctomycetota bacterium | reverse complement strand
CGAACTGGCGATCACCGAGTTCAACACCGGCCTGTACGCCTTCGACGGTGCCGCGCTGCGCTCCGCCCTCGAGGGCCTCAGCACCGACAACAGCCAGGGCGAGGAGTACCTGACGGACGCGCTCGGTGTCGTCGCCGCAGCCGGCGGTCGCGTGGAGGCCGTCTGCGCGGCCGATCCCCGCTCGCTGCTCGGCGTCAACGACTGGGCCGACGTCGCGGCCGCCGTCTCCGTCCTGCGCCGTCGCATCACCGGCGAGCACTTGCGCCGCGGCGTGCGCGTCACGGACCCGGACACGACGATCATCGAAGCGGACGTCGAGATCGCTCCGGGTGCGCAGATCCATCCCTTCACCCACATCGGGACCGGCTGCCGCATCGGCGCCGGCGCGAAGGTGGGGCCGTTCGCGCGCCTGCGCGGCGGAACCGTGCTCGAGGCGGGTGCGGAGATCGGCAACTTCGTCGAGGTGAAGGGGTCCGTCGTCGGCCCCGGCGCCAAGGCCAAGCACCTCACCTACCTCGGAGACGCCGACGTCGGCGCCAAGGCCAACGTCGGCTGCGGTGTGGTGACGGCGAACTACGACGGGGTGCGCAAGCACCGCACGACCATCGGTCCGGGGGCATCGATCGGATCGGGCACGATCCTCGTCGCGCCGGTCGAGGTCGGGCGGGATGCGAAGACGGGCGCCAACGCCGTCGTACTGCCGAAGGACGGCGTGCCGGAGGGCACGACAGCCGTCGGCGTTCCGGCGCGAGTACTGAAGCCGAGCGAATCACCGGAGGACGGCGGATCCTCCGACGAGGAGAGCGCGTGATGGGGCATCGCAGCTTGGAACTGATCGGCGGGAACGCATGTCCCGGCCTGACGGACGACATCGCGAAGGAGCTGAACATCCACCGCACCGTTGCGCGGGTCGGCCGCTTCCCGGACGGTGAGATCGACGTGCAGATCGAGGCCAACGTGCGCGGCGCGGACGTGTTCCTGATCCAGTCGACAAGCCCGCCCGTCAACGACAACCTGATGGAGCTGCTCATCCTGATCGACGCAGCGCGGCGGGCCTCGGCGATGCGCATCACCGCCGTGATCCCGTACTTCGGCTACGCGCGCAAGGACCGCAAGGACGAGGGGCGCGTGCCGATCACCGCCAAGCTCGTGGCGAACCTGCTCACGAAGGCGGGGGCCGATCGCGTGCTGACGATCGATCTGCACGCTGCCCAGATCCAGGGCTTCTTCGACGTGCCGGTAGACCACCTCTACTCGGCGCCGGTGCTGGTGCGCCATTTCCTCAAGCAGCGCCTCGAGAACCTGACCGTCGTGGCCCCGGACGTGGGGTCGTCGAAGATGGCGCGCGGCTACGCCAACCGGCTCGGCGGTGACCTGGCCATCGTCGACAAGCGCCGCGTGAGCGGCGAGGACGTCGAGGTGGGCGACGTCATCGGCGAGGTCAAGGACCGCAACGTGCTCCTGGTCGACGACATGATCTCGACCGCCGGCTCCATCACCGAGGCCGCGCGGGTCTGTGCCGAGCGCGGGGCGCGCTCGGTCCGGATCGCCGCCACCCACGGCGTCTTCTGCGGCCCGGCCCGCGAGCGGCTGCGGGCCGCTCCGGTCGAGGAGATCGTGGTCACCGACACCATCCCGATCGACACGACGGGCCTGCCAACCCTGAACGTCCTTCGCATCGGCCCGCTGCTCTCGGACGCGATCATGCGGGTCCACACGGAGCAGAGCCTCAGCGTGCTCTTCAGCCGCATCGAGTAGGGGCCTGGCCCCCGCGGCGCCTCCTCCGCGAGGTCGGGGGCCGCGGAGCCCCGCGCAACCGGCGCCGCTGAGCGCACCCTGACCCGGGATTGCACCCCGGGCCCGCCACGGTAACGTTTTCGGGCTGTGCTGCCGGAACGGCGCACACGGGAGCTCCTGCTATGGAATTCATCCAGATCGAGGTCAACGAGCGCGACGCGCTCGGCACCGCCAACGCCAACCGGATCCGCCGGGATGGCGGCATCCCTGCCGTCCTGTACGGGATGCAGAAGCGGAACCTCGCGCTGACGATCGCCGGCACCGAGGTCGAGCGCTTCCTGCGCACCGGCTCCCACCTCGTCGAGCTGCGCCTCGGTGACAACGTCCGCCCCGCCATCCTGCGTGACGTGCAGGTGGATGTGACGACGGACGACATCCTGCACATCGACTTCCACCGTGTGGCGCATGATGCCGAGCTCGAGACCGACATCCCGATCACCTTCAAGGGCCACCCCGTCGGCGAGCGCGAGGGCGGCATCTTCCAGGCGCTGGAGCAGAGCATCGGCGTCAAGGCGCGTCCCACGGACCTGCCGCGCGAGTACGTCATCGACGTCAGCGGCTTGGCGCTCGGCGACAGCATCACCATCGAGACGTTCGAGGCCGGCGAGGGCGTTACGCTCACGCAGCCGCCCGAGACGCTGATCTGCCAGGTCACCATGCCGAAGGCCGTCGCCGAGGAGCCCGAGGAGGGCGAGGAAGCTGCCGAGGAGGGCGCCGAGGAGGCCCCCGCCGAGGGCGCAGAGAGCGCCGAGTAGCGCACCCGGCGCCAAGCGTCGACTGCTACGCTGCAAGCCATGACGCGCATCCTGTTCGGGCTGGGCAATCCCGGCCGTCGCTACGCGAAGACCCGCCACAACGCGGGCTGGCAGGTCCTCGATGTCCTTGCCGAGCGGCACGGCAGCGGCTTCCGACGCACGAAGATGCTCCACGGCGAGACGGCCGACGTGCGCCTGGGCGGCACTCGTGTGCGCCTGGTCAAGCCCGCGTCGTTCATGAACCTGGTCGGGCCGGTCTACCGGCGCGCGCTCGAGGTCTACGACGTCGGGCCCACCGAGGCCCTCGTGCTCGTCGACGACTTCAGTCTGGATCTGGGGCGCCTGCGCTTCCGCGCCGAGGGCTCGGCAGGTGGGCACAACGGCCTCAAGTCCATCCAGCAGTCCCTGGGGGGCTCGAAGGCCTATCCGCGGCTCAAGCTGGGCATCGGGCCGGCCCCAGAGGGCGCAATCTGGGCCGATTACGTCCTGAAGCGCTACGACGCCGCCCAGCGCCGCGATGTGCCCGAGATGCTCGAGCGGGCAGCAGATGCCTGCGAGCGCTGGGTGGCCCTCGGGCTCGACGAGGCCGCCAACCGCTACAACGCCGGCTGAATCCGGGCCCCAGAACCCCCCTGGAACGGGTTGGCGCCCGATCCCGACTCGGGTACCTTCGCTCGCTTCCGGCCGTATCTCCGGGCACAAGCCCGGCAGGCCCAACATGGATCCAGCACGCCCATGAGCAACCGCAACTACGAAGCGATGTTCATCCTCGATAACAACGCCGCCTCGGCGGACTTCGAGGGGACCTCGGCACAGGTGGACGAGATCCTCCAGAAGCACGGTGCGACCATCGTGCAGAAGGAGAAGTGGGACGAGCGCAAGCTCGCCTACGAGATCAAGGGCCACCGTCGCGGCACGTACTACCTGACGTACTTCAGCGCCGATCCGGACATGATCCGGAAGATCGACGAGGACGTGCATCTCAACGAGATGATCCTCCGACACATGGTGTTGACGTTGGAGCGTCCGATCGACGAGCACATTGCGACGCAGGCAGCGGAGCGTGAGCTCCTCGCCGAGGACAGCCGCAAGAACTCGCTCGGCGGCTGGGGCGGTCGTCGTGGTGACCGCGATCGCGATCGCCGCGGGCCTCCGCCGCGCCGCGATGCCGCACCCGCGGATGATGCACCGGCAGGCGCGCCTGCCAAGGCAGATGCACCCGCTGCCAAGGCAGAGGCACCCGCTGCCAAGGCAGAGGCCCCGGCTCCGGAAGCCGCGCCTGCCAAGGCAGACGCCGCACCTGAGGCGAAGCAGGACGAGACCAAGACCGCAGCGACGGAGGCGGGCGCCGAGTCGTAGCGCGAGAGCCTACGAACGCCGCCGCAGCAGGAGCATTCAGAGATCACGATGGCCAGCAACACGAAGCTCAAGAACCTCCGCAAGCTGCTGAAGAAGCAGTCGGAGCGCAACAAGTGCCGCTTCACGCGCGCGCGCGTCTACGAGATCGACTACAAGGACATCGGGACCTTGCAGAAGATGGTCAGCCAGCAGGGCAAGATGTACGGCCGCAAGCGGACGGGCACGCGCAGCCATTTCCAGCGCAAGCTCAAGATCGCTGTCAAGCGCGCACGCTTCATGGCGCTGCTGCCGTACGTGGGCCGCTAAGCGGCCTACGAGGAGAGAAGAACGATGGCCATGGAAGTCCTGCTACGACGCTCGATCGAAGGCGTCGGCGAGGTCGGTGAGATCGTCAAGGTCAAGCCGGGTTACGCACGCAACTACCTCCTGCCGCAGGGCTACGCGGCTCCGGTGAACACCGAGAGCCTCCGCCGTGTCGTGCAGGACAAGAAGACCGAGTCCGTTCGCCAGGCTCGCCTCGCCGAAGAGCGGGCGGCCATCGCGAAGCAGCTCGCCGACCTGACCCTCACGATCGAGGCTCGGGCGGGCGAGGACGGTCACCTCTACGGTTCCGTCGGCCCGCGGCAGATCCTGGCTTCGTTCCTCGAGGCCGGCTTCAAGTTCGCGGACCGCAACCTGCGCTTCGAGACGGTGCGCGAGCTCGGCCAGTACGACGCGAAGGTCGTCCTCTCCGACGATGTCGAGGTCGACGTGCCCGTGTGGGTCGTGCAGGACGCGGCCGATGCCGTCACGATGGCCGAAGACGCCGCGCGCCGCGCCGCCGAAGAGGCCGAGGCCGCCGAGGCCGGCGTATCCCTCGACGAGGACGCGCTGCCCGCGATCGACGATCCGCTCGACAACTAGTCGCTGGCCAGGTGCTGGGCGCGCTTGCGCGCCCCGGCATCCACACGGGGGCAGCCCCCGGCCGCCCACGAGGGCGTCCGGGGGCTGCCCTTCTTTCGTTTTGGAGATTGCGCCGCGCGCCCCGAACGGGGCTTGATCTGCACCGCCCTTGGTGCC
>JAHEIK010000321.1 GCA_024639415.1 Planctomycetota bacterium | reverse complement strand
GGCCGGTCGCGCAGGTGGTAGGCCGCGAGGACCCGGTCCACATAGCGCCCGGCGGCGTAGCGTGCATGCTCGCTCTCAGCCAGGCACAGCTCCAGCAGTCGTGGTAGCAGGGCCGCGAGGGCGGGCTTGTCCTTCCAGAGCAGCCGGAGCGCGCGCATGCGGAAGGCCTCGGCGTCCCCCGCAAGACCGCCCACGATGACGATGTCGAGCAACTGATCCGGCGTGAGCCGCTTCTCGCGCAGGGCAAGCCGCAAGGCCTCCAGCGCCGCGCTCGCACGCTGAGGATCGGAGTCGTCGAGCGCCGCGACGTGCGCGCCGACGGCGCGCTCTGCCCGGGTGCGGCTGTCCGGCTCAGCCTGCCCATGCGTGGCGAGCAGCGGGCCCTTCGTCGTGGGCTCGTCGCGCGTGGTCGGATCGTCCGGCGCGGACCCGGTCCTGCTGCGGTGCTCGAGGAAGAGAGCGACGCCCGCCAGCAGCGCGATGACGACCCCCGAGGTGACAGCCAGCGCGGCGCGACGTCGCATGGGGGCAGTGTAGCCGCGTAGGGCGGAGCGGGAGACGGGGACGGGAGCGGGTACGCCGGGAACGGAGACGGGAACGGAAACGGGAACGGGGGGAGCGACGGGAACGGGACCGGGTGCAACAATGGCCCCATGCCCAGGCCGTCCGCCCTTCGCAGCACCCGGATCGTCATCACCTCCGGTCCCACCCGCGAGTACCTCGACGACGTGCGCTTCCTCAGCAACGCCTCGACCGGCCGCATGGGGCACGCCCTCGCGCGCCTCGCGGCCCGGCGCGGCGCCCAGGTCACGCTCATCCAGGGGCCGTGTGCACTGCCGACGCTCCCGGGCGTGACGACCGTCCCCGTCATCTCGACGAAGGACCTGCTCGCCGCAAGCCGCGAGGCCGCTGACGACGCCGACATCATCATCTTCGCCGCCGCGCCGTCGGACTTCCGGCCGCGCCGGCGCCTGAAGGGCAAGCCCCCGCGCGAGGGTGACGGCCTGACGCTCGACCTCGTCAGCACGCCGGATGTCGCCGCCGCACTCGGACGCAGCAAGGGCGAGCGCATCCACGTGGGCTTCGCCCTCGAGGTCGGCGGCGGCGAGGAGCGCGCCCGGCGCAAGCTGAAGCGCAAGCGCCTGGACGCCATCGTCCTCAACTCGACGGCCAACTTCGGCGCCGGCGGCGGCGAGGCCGTGTGGATTCCCCGGCAGGGTGAGGCTGCACCGCTGGCCAACGCCTCCAAGGCCGGTCTCGCGCGCGCCATCCTGGACCGCATCGGCCGCATGGTGGGCGCATGAGCGACACCCCCCCCATCGAGATCCGCGTCCCGCTCGAGGACCTCATCGCAGGCCTCGCCGCCCGCCATGCGATTGTGCCCGACGTCGAGGCGGAGGTCATCCAGACCCACATCAGCGTCGTCTTCCTCGCCGGCAAGCGCGCCATCAAGGTCAAGAAGCCGCTGCGGCTCTGGGGCTTCCTCGACTACGGCACGGTCGAAGCACGCCGCCGGATGTGCGCGGCCGAGGTCGAGCTCAACCGACGCCTGGCACCCGACATCTACAAGGGCGTCGTCGAGATCACACGCGACGCGGACGGCCTGCACGTCGGCGGCGACGGCGAGGTCGTCGAGCACGCCGTCGAGATGGTTCGCCTCCCCGCCGGCGCGACGATGCTCGATCGCCTGCAGGCCGGCGCGCTTACCGAGGACGACCTCGACCGCGCGGGACGGCGTCTTGCCGAGTTCCACGCCGCGCATCGCTTGGAGCCTGACGAAGCGGAAGGCGGCTCGCCCTCGGCCCTCGCGCGCATCCTGCGACGCAACATGCAGGCGTCAAACGCCGGTGTGCCGGAGCCGTTCCCCGCCGCGGTACACGACGGGCTGCACACGCGGCTCGTGCGCCTCCTCTGGCGCAACCGGAAGCACATCCGCCGACGCGCCGAAGAAGGCCGCATGGCCGACGGCCACGGCGATATCCGCCTGGAGCACGTGCTGCGGTATCAGGGCCGGACCGCGATCATCGACTGCTGCGAGTTCGCGGCCCGCCTGCGTCACATCGACCCGCTATCCGACGCGGCGTTCCTCGGCATGGACCTGACGGCCAACGGCCGCCCGGATCTCTCGGCGGTCTTCGAGCGCAGCTATCTGGAGCACAGCGGCGACCCGGATGCCGCACGGCTCTTGCCGCTCTACCGGGGCTATCGCGCCCACGTACGGGCCATGGTCAACGTCCAGGCGTGGCTGCGGCCCGAGGTGCCGGACGAGCAGAAGGAACACCAACTCCAGGCGGCCAAGCGCATGCTCACCCTGGCCTGGACCTACGCGCGCACGGGTGCCGTGCCGCCGGTGATCCTGATGCGCGGACCGGCCGGCGTCGGCAAGAGCTGGCTCGGCACGCGCATCGCGCCTTGGCTCGGCGCCGACATCCTGCGCAGCGACGTCATCCGCAAGGAACTGCTGGGCCTCGACCCGACCTGGCGCCCCGACGCCGAGGAGAAGACGTACGTCTACGGCACGCCGATGCACGAGCGCACCTACGGAGCGTTGCTCGACCGCGCGCGTGAAGCCGTGCGCTCCGGGCGGGCAGTGCTGCTCGACGCCACGTACCTGAAGCGCTTCACCCGCGACCACGTGCGCTCGATGGCGGCGGAGGAGGGCGCGCCGTTCGCGATTCTCGACATCACGTGCGACCCCGAGGTCGTACGGCAGAGGCTGATCGAGCGGCTGGAGCGCGACGACGACGCGAGTGACGCCGACCAGGCGATCTACGACCAGATGATGGCGACCGCGGAGCCCATCGAGGCGGACGAGCTCCCCTTCACGGCGCACTACGAGTCCGGCGGACCCGCGGAGGAGGCCGTCCTTCCGCTGCTCGCAGTCCTGGAAGGCCAGTTGGACGCCGGGCGTGAGACCCTGGGCCGTGAGCGGCGCCGGTCCGCCCAGGAGAACGCCTGATGGACCTCAAGGCCCTCGTCGCCCCCGTCGAAGCCGCCATGCGCGCCACGCGACAGAAGGTGCTCGACGCCTACCGGAGCCAGGCCGACCCGGAGCGCTTCAAGCAGGACGGCAGCCCCGTCACCGATCTCGACCTCGAGCTCGAGCGCGATCTCGCCGCCGCGCTGCTGCCGCTGGAACCGAGCTGGGGCCTCTTCGGCGAGGAGTCGGGCACGCTGCGCGAAGGCACGCCGACGTGGCACCTGGATCCCGTGGACGGCACGGCAAACTTCTCCCGGCGCATCGGCGTGTTCGGCTGCCAGCTCGCTCTGGTCGACGGCAACACGCCCCTCTTCGCGGCCGTCTACGAACCCCTGCTCAACGAGTTCACCTGGGCCGCGCAGGGCCTGGGCACCTGGCACGAAGGCCGCCGCGTGACGATGCCCGAGCGCCCGTCAAAGCACGCCGTCATCTGCGTGGACATCTCGAGCTCCGGCCTCTTCGCCGAGCGTCCCGAGCTGCTCATGACCATGCGCAAGGCCAGCTACAAGGCGCGCGCGCTCGGCTCGGTCGCCATCCACGTGCGCGACGTCGCCCTCGGAGCCGCGGACGGCTACCTGGGCGGCCGGCGCAGCGTCACGGCCTTCCACGACCTGGCGCCCGGAACCCTGCTCGTCCGCGAGGCGGGTGGACTGGTCACCGACGGCAAGGGCGGCGACGTGATGATCGAGCGGAGGGTGCTGGTGGCCGGCTCCCGGCAGGTCCACGACTGGCTCTGCGGCCTGTTGGCTGCCTCCTGAACCTGCTTGTGGCGGCGCAGCGGCCCGCCGGGCTACGATCTGCGCCATGGACGTTGTAGTCATCACATTCGACGGGCAGATCGACGACTTCCCGATGCTGGTGCAGTCGGTCGACAACCTCATCTCCGACGGCACCCACCACCTGGTCATCGACCTGCACACGCTGCCGTTCATCAACTCCGCGGCGCTGGGCTACCTCATCAAGGCCCAGAAGAGCCTGGAGCGTGAAGGGGGCGAGATGGTCCTGGCCCGCGTCCAGCCGGCGATCCAGAACATCCTGCAGATCACCGACCTCGACAAGCTGTTCCCCTCGTTCGAGGACGTGGACGAGGCCGTGGCCTACCTGGGCGGGGACATGTCGGACTCGGCCGCCGAGGGCAAGCGGGCGGTCCGGAGCCACAACTGGCGTTGATGCGCCAAGGGCGCCTCAACGCCCCGTGAACGTGAACGTTTGCGAGCCCGTCACCGGCGTGCCCGGGACACGTGGTCCGTTCACGGATCCTCTGCCCCACCCGCGGCGGAGCCGCCTCAACGCGCCCGTGAACGTAAACGTTTGCGAGCCCGTCACCGGCGTGCCCGGCACACGTCATCCGTTCCCGGATCGTCTGCCCGTGCCCGCAAAGAACAGAGCCGGGAACGGTGACGCAAACGTTCACGTTCACGGGCTGAAATGGACTAGTCCATTTCAGGGATCGCGATTCTGCGGTCGAACGTCAGCGTCCTGTCCAACTTCGCATCCAGCGACTCGAGGATCGTCGCGAAGTCCGGCTGCGGCTTGCCACGGTAGACCTGCTTGCCGTTCACCCGCACGATGACGTCCTGCTTCACGTCGTACATGCGCTCGTTGAGGTAGACCGTGAAGTCGTCGGGGAAGGCGACCTTGGGGACCACCAGGTCGACGACGTGCGCCTCGTCCGTGCTGCTGCGCGTGGCCGTCACCAGCATGCGATCTTCCGGCCGCTTGCAGTGCAGCCAGTACATCCAGTGCTTGATCCGGCGGCTGACCTTGCCGTCGTCCTCCGGATCCGCACCGGGCCACGGCGCGTCGTTGTACTCCCAGACGATCTTGTCGGGGTAGGCGTTGCGACGCTGGTCCTGAAGGAACTTGTAGCCCTTCGTGGGTTCGCCCGGCGGGAAGCTGTGCGCGATGCCGGCGTGGCTCTTGAAGCGCACCAGCCCGTAGCCGCCACGGTCGGCCTGCTTCAGCTTCTCGATCTGCTGCCAGGCCTTGATGAACGTGCCC
>JAHEIK010000320.1 GCA_024639415.1 Planctomycetota bacterium | reverse complement strand
GCCGCCGGCGCCGGCCGAGGCGACGGACGTCCTGCTGGCGGTCGGCTTGCGCGCGAACTTCTGACGAGAGGCGGGCAACGACTCGTTCCGCCTGCGGCGTCCCTCGCGATGCCCCTACGTGCCCGGCGGACGCACCCTGGTGGGCGCACGGGCCGGGCAACGACTCGCTCCGCCTGCGGCGTCCCTCGCGATGCCCCTACATGTCTTGTGTGACGGGAGGTTGTAGGGGCATCCCGATCCCTCGCGCAGCGAGGGTGAGTGGTTGCCCGGCCCGCTCGACGGCTACGTAAGACCGGGCCAATCATCGGCGCGCTCGTCGAAGCGCTGCTCGAGGTGTTGGACGATGTCGGCCGGCAGCGGTCCCGCGTCGATCGCGGCGAGGTTCGCGCGCATGTGATCCATGCTGCGGCTGCCTGTCAGCGCGCAGGTCACGCCCTCGGCGTGGGCCGCGAAGCGCAGGGAGGCTTCGAGCCACTCGAGTCCCCCGATGTCGTCGCGTGTGAGGCCGAGCGCCTGCCAGCGCGGCCAGTAGCGCCCCGCGTACTCGTCTTCGGGCGGCGTGCTGCGGCCCGGAACGCCGTTGGCCAGCGGACGCTTGACCAGCACGCCGACATCCTGCTGCGCGGCCGCTGCGAGGAGCGGGCGGTTCGCCTGATCCAGGGGGCTGTAGGAAGCCTCGACCACGTCGAAGATCCCCAGACCCAGGGCGTACTCGAGGGCGGCGCTGTCGCCGGAGTAGCCGATCCAGCGTGTGAGTTGGCGCTCGCGCAATGCCTGCACGCCGTCGACGACCTCACCTGCCTGGAGCGTCTCCAGGTCGCACGTGTGCAGCAGCACGACGTCGATCACGTCGGCGCGCAGGCGCCGGAGCGAGCGCTCCGTGGTCTCCCGGATCTCGCGTGCCGACCAGGCGGGCGCGTAGCCGTCCGTCGCCCCCGTCTTCGTGACCAGGGTGTACTCGTCGCGGCGGTAGCGCAGGGCCTTGCCGATCTCCTCCTCGGCCTTGCCGTAGGCCGCGGCCGTGTCGATCAGCGTGATGCCGGCGTCCAGCACGTCATTCAACAGCTTCCCGGCCGCGGCGCTCGGGTAGCTCTCGCGGCCGACGGGAACGGAGCCGAAGCCCAGAGCGGAGACGGCCCGGCCCGTGCGGCCCAGGAGACGGGCAGGGGTCGTGGGTCCTTCTGTCATGGTGTCGGCTCCCGAAGAGGGCGCAGCATACCGGCCGGACGTCGGTATCGTGTCGGCCATGCTTAGCGTCAGCGATCTCAAGAAGGGCCTCGTCATCGAGTACGACGGGGCCCCCTGCAGCGTCCAGTCGGTCAAGACGTCCTCGCCCACCGCGCGCGCGGGCAACACGATCACGCGCGTGCGGCTGCGCAACCTGCGCACGAAGCAGAAGGTCGACGTCTCCTTCCGCGGGAGTGAGACGTTCGCCGAGCCCGACTACGAGAAGCGGCCTTGTCAGCTCCTCTACACCGAGAAGGACATGTTCCACTTCATGGACCAGGAGAGCTACGAGCAGTTCGCCGTGCACGTGGACGACCTGGAGTGGGAGAAGGGCTTCCTCGTCGACGAGCTCGAGGGCATCCTCGCGCTGCGCTGCGACGAGGAACTGCTCGGGATCGAGCTGCCCAACTCGGTCTCGCTGAAGATCACGGAGACCACGCCCGCGATCAAGGGCGCCTCGGTGAACGCGCGTACCAAGCCCGCCACGCTGCAGACCGGCTTCACGGTGCGTGTACCGGAGCACATCGACGAGGGCGAGACGATCACCGTCGACACCCGGACCGGCGAGTTCCTGGGTCGGGCGTAGCGGTTCGACTCGCGTAGGGGCATCCCGAACCCCGAGCTTGCGAGGGGTGAGTGGTTGCCCGACCCGTCCCCTTGCGGGAGGGCCACGACGACGCACGGGTCGGGCAACGACTCGCTCCGCCTGCGGCGTCCCTCGCGATGCCCCTACATCCTCCTACTTCAGGCGGCGGTGCTTGCCCGTCCGGTCGCACCCACACGACCTGCGGTCGCGCGGGGCCCGCTGGGGGAACTCGATCGCCCGTGCGCCCTCGCCGGCTCGGGCGCTGGCTCGCGATGCTACCCCGGACGGCGTCGCATCATTTCAGGCGGCGGTGCTTGCCCGTGCGGTCGCCCGTCTTGCCCGCCGCGGACAGCTCTTCCGTGCGGCGCTCGTGGTAGGTCTCGTAGTTGCCTTCCCAGAAGCGCGCGCGGCCCTCTTCCTCGAAGGAGAGAATGTGCGTCGCCACGCGATCGAGGAAGAAGCGGTCGTGCGAGACGACGATCGCCGAACCCGCGAAGCCGTCGAGCGCCTCCTCCAGCACCTGGATCGTCGTGACGTCCAGGTCGTTGGTCGGCTCGTCGACGAGCAGCACGTTGCCGCCCTTGCGCAGCATCTTCGCCAGCTGCACGCGGTTGCGCTGGCCGCCGGAGAGCGTGCCCACCAGCTGCTGCTGGTCGCCGCCGCGGAAGTTGAACTTCGACACGTAGGCGCGCGAGTTCACCTTGCGCTTGCCGAGCGCGAGCTCGTCTGCGCCGTCGGTGATCGCCTGCCAGACGTTCTCCTCGGGGTTCAGGTCGCCCCGGTCCTGATCCACGTAGCAGAGATCGACGGTGGGCCCCAGGTCGACGGTGCCGCTGTCGGCCTCGAGCTGGCCCGCGATGATCTTCAGCATCGTGGTCTTGCCTGTGCCGTTGGGCCCGATGACGCCCAGGATTGCGCCCGGCGGCAGCTCGAAGGTCACGTCCTTGAGCACTTGGCGGTCGCCGAACGACTTGCAGAGGCCGTCGAGCTTCAGCACCTTCGTGCCGAGTTTCTGCGTCGTGGGGATCATCAGCGAGAAGTCGTCGGTGCGCTTCTGCGCGTCCTGATGCTCCGCGTAGAGCTGCTCGTAGTCGCGGATACGCGCCTTGTTCTTCGCCAAGCGGCCCTTCGGGTTCTTCCCGATCCACTCGCGCTCCTGCAGCAGGCGCCGCTTGCGAGCCTTGGACTGCGCGTCCTCGCTCTTCTCGCGCGCCGCGCGCTTCTCGAGGTAGACGGAGTAGTTGCCTTCGTAGGGGATCGCGCGCCCGTCGTGCATCTCGAGCATCCACTGGGCGACGTTGTCGAGGAAGTAGCGGTCGTGCGTGATGGCGATGACGGTTCCGTCGTAGGCGTCCAGGTGGCGCTCCAGCCAGTAGACCGCGTCGGCGTCCAGGTGGTTCGTCGGCTCATCGAGCAGCAGCACGTCCGGATGCTGCAGCAGGATCTTGCACAGCGCCACGCGGCGCCGCTCACCACCGGAGAGCGGTCCGACGTCGGCGTCGGCGGGCGGCAGGCCCAGCGCGTGGCTGGCCTGCTTCAGCGTGCGCTCGATCTCCCAGGCACCGCGGTGCTGGATCTCGAGTTCGACCTTCGCCTGCTCGTCGAGCACACGCTGCATCGCGTCCGCGTCGCTGTAGACCTCCTCCTTGCCCATCTCCTCGCTCAGCTCGTCGTAGCGCTTGAGCAGGCCGGTGATCTCGCTGACGGCCTCCTCCAGGTTGTCGCGCACGGTGCCGGGGGTCAGCTCGGGCTCCTGCGAGAGGTAGCCGATCGACAGGCCCTCCTGCGGCAGGATGCGGGCGCCGTCGAACTCGGTCTCGACGCCGGCCAGCACGCGCAGCAGCGTGGTCTTGCCGCTGCCGTTGTGGCCGATGACGCCGATGCGCGCACCGCGCAGGAACGCCAGGCTGATGTCGTCCAGGACGACCTTGCGGCCGTAGGCCTTGTGGACGCGGCTGAGAGAGAAGACGTAGTCGGAGCTCATCGGCGCTGTTGTACGCATATGATGCGGTGGAGGCGGCCTTTGGGCCGAGCGCTCGCCGGAGGAGACCCATGGGTACAGGCATCAAGTCGTGGCTGATCAACGTGATCTGCGGCCTGGCTGCCTACACCGGCTCCCGCTTCATCTGGGCCGAGAAGGACACCGGCGTGGACCGGCTCCACTGGGAGCTGCTGACCTTCGCGGTCTTCTACCTGATCCTCCAAGCCCTGATCCGTGGCCGGAAGCTGGCGAAGAAGGGCAAGGAGGCGTGAGGCCGCTGCGGGCGCACCCTGCCGCCCGCGCTCCGTTGCACCCCTGATGCGCCTTGGTCTCCGCCTGCCCCTGCTGCTCGCCGTCCTGGTGCTCGGCATGTGGCTCCTGTGGCCGACGCAGGACAGCGGCCGTCACGCCCTCGATACGGCGGATCCCAGGCGCGCGGTCACCGCATCCGATCTGCTGGGATCCCACGCTCCCTCAGCGGCCGGCCCAGGTCTGGCGGCTCGCCCGACGCCGGGCGCCACGTCCTCTGCAGCAGGTGCGCTCGAGGACTGCACGCTCACGATCACGCTGAAGGAATGATCGCGGCTTTCAGCGGACCGCCGCCCGAAGCCGCCCGCGCCATGTAGTCCGGCAAGCCATCCAGTTCCAGGCGTTCCTGGATGAAGAGGGATGGATCCACGAAGCCCTCGCTCAGCAGGCGCAGCGCTTCGGCGAAGTGGAACGGCGTGTGGTGGAACGACGCCGTCACCAGCAGCTCCTCGTAGTGCAGGCGCTGCGTGTCGAGCGATACGGTCGTGCGCTCGGGCGGCCCGCCGAAGAGGTTGACCCGTCCGCCCGGCGAGACGGCGGCGAGCGCCACTTCCCAGGTGGCCGTCGAGCCGACGGCTTCGATGACGAGGTCGGCATTCACGGGGTCGGGGTCGAAATCGTGCGCCAACTCCGCGCGCTCCGCGCCGAGAGCAAGCGCGATCTCGGCGCGCTCCGGCCGGCGGCCTATGGCAAGGACGTGCACGCCCGCGGTGGCGAGCAGCTTCACCCACAAGAGGCCGAGCGCGCCGGTGCCGATCACCACCGCGCGCTCGCCGCGGCGGCCCGGCGTGCGGTCGCTGCCCTTGATGACGCAGGCCAGCGGCTCGGCCATTGCCGCGGAGACGGCGTCGAGGCCCTCGGGCACGCGGTGCAGATTGCCCGCCACGGTC
>JAHEIK010000319.1:577-4995 GCA_024639415.1 Planctomycetota bacterium | reverse complement strand
TACGCGCGCGAGCCGGCGAGCGCGCATGTGGCGTCCGCGGCGCACATGGGCCCCGTGCGACCGACAGGTCGCATGGGAGACCCGTGCGACCGCAGGTCGCATGGGAGACCCGTGCGACCGCAGGTCGCATGGGAGAGAGGATCGCCTCGCGCAGCAGCAGCGCGTCGCTGCGTCGCGAGCGGGGCGAGACCGAAGCGAGCCGGAGCTACGACGAGGCGCCGCAGCGGAGGCGTGCTTCCTGCACTCTGAGCATGCGGCGCCGAGTCGGAGCCCGGCGCAGCGAGAGGATCGCCTCGCGCAGCAGCAGCGCTAGTTGGAGCCCCACATGTGCTGCAACTCCTCATGCTCGGAATCGTCGCCGAGGAAGGGCTCGGGGTTGCGCGTGTCTTCCGGGGGCGGCAGGTCGAGGTCTTCCCACTCGAGGAACTGGACCGAGCCGTTGGTGTAGCCCGCCACGATGCCATCGGGGTGGTGCAGCGCGCCGTCATCGTCGTCGCAGATGATCATCACGCCGCGCTTCTCGTCGTCAGGCGTGATGACGTGGTCACGATCGGCCGAGCTGTTGCGGCGGCCGGCGTACGACGTGAGCTCGTGGAAGTCCGTGTCGTTCTTGAGCGCAGCCTTGGTGACGTCCTTGTAGCGATCGGCGTCCACGTCTTCCATCGTGTAGACGGTGTCGCCGGGGCTGAAGAGGACCTCGAGGTTCGTCTTGTTGCGTCGATCGAGCTGGTTCGTGGCGACCAGGGAGAGCACGAAGTTCTTGCCGCTGTAGCGCGGCCAGCCACCGCTGACCTTCTCGGCGCGCCGGCCGATCATCAGCGTGATCATCGTGCGGACGTTGTCCTTCGACTTCGTCTGGCGGCTCTTCTCCTGGATGCTGGGAATCAGCACCACGACCATGCTGACGAGCACGGAGATGATGCCCATGACGACCAGGATCTCGATAAACGAGAAACCGGCCTGGCGGGACGACTTGGTGGCATTCATCTGACTGTCTCCTGGGCCCCGGCAGCATCCCTTGGGGGCGGCGTACAACGCGATGTCCAACCGCACTATATCAACTGACGTGCCGCATGCCTCCCGCCGCCCCGAGGGGACCCCGTCGGAGCCACTTTCCTCAGCAGAGGGCTGAACGCTGGGGGCGTGGCCGAATCTGGCGGCGGCAACCGTGTCACCGGTCCGCGCGCCAGGTGGTCACGAAGTGACCAGCAACTGGCAGGGTCGTTGACAGCGCGGGGTGCCGCCGAGCATCCAGCTCCCTCAGGAGTTCGAGACGGCGGCGACCTCGGCCTTGAGCGCGTCGACCTTGTCGGTCGCTTCCCAAGGCAGGCCCTCGCGTCCGAAGTGGCCGTTCGCGGCGGTATCGGCGTAGATCGGCCGGAGCAGGTCCAGCTGCCCGATGATCCCGTACGGCGTGAGGTCGAACACCTTGGCTACGGCCTGCGAGAGCACGGCGTTCGGCACGCCGTCGCCGACCCACGTCTCGCCTTGCACGCGCACGGAGACCGGCTCGGCCACGCCGATGGCGTAGGCCAGCTGGACCTCACAGGCGTCGGCCAAGCCGGCGGCGACGATGTTCTTGGCGACGTAGCGGGCCATGTACGTGGCAGAGCGGTCCACCTTGCTGGGGTCCTTGCCGCTGAAGGCGCCGCCGCCGTGCGGTGCCCACCCGCCGTAGGTGTCGACGATGATCTTGCGGCCGGTCAGGCCGGTGTCGCCCTTGGGACCGCCGATGTGGAACGAGCCGGTGGGATTGACCAGCAGGCGCGTGCGCTCGTCGAGCAACTCGGCAGGCAGCAGCGGGAAGAGATGCTCGCGGACGTCGGCGGCGATCGTGGCCTGCTCGACCTCCTTGGCGTGCTGGGTGGAGACGACGACGGTGTCCAGGCGTGCGGGACGGCCGTCCTCGCCGTACTCGACCGTGACCTGCGTCTTGCCGTCGGGGAGCAGGTAGTCGAGCGTGCCGTTCTTGCGCAGAGCCGTGAGGCCGCGCACGAGCACGTGCGCGAGGTGGATGGGCAGCGGCATGAGGACGTCAGTGTCCCGGCACGCGTAGCCGAACATCAGCCCCTGGTCGCCGGCACCCTGCTTCGAGGGATCGCCGCGGTCTACGCCCTGGGCGATCTCGTCCGACTGGCCGCCGACGGTGACCAGGACGCCCACGTCGTCGGCGGGGTAGCCGGCACGCACGTCGCCGTAGCCGATGTCCGTCATCGCCTTGCGCGCGATCGTGGCGAAGGGCACGACGGCCGTCGAGCGCACCTCGCCGCCTACGACACAGAGCCCGTTCGTGACGAACGTCTCCACCGCAACGCGTGCACTCGCGTCCTGCGCGAGGAAGGCGTCGAGGATGCTGTCGCTGATGGCGTCGGCGAGTTTGTCGGGGTGACCGGCGGTCACCGCCTCGGACGTGAAGAGATGGCCCATATCCTGCTCCTGGGAAGGTGCCAGATCCTAATCAGCCGAAGCGACAGGTTGAGGGAAATGCGCCTGCGCCTCCCGCGGCCGCTGCCACAATGGGCGCGGACACATTGGAGGGCTTCGCCGGCGGCCCGTGGAGTTCAGTCCCATGCACTCGATGGCGAACCGCCGCGCTCGGGGTCTCTCGGCGCCCCTCATCCTCTCTCTTGTCCTGCTGGCCGCCGCCGGCCTCTTCTTCGCAGGTTGTGGTCACAGTCACCACCACGACGAGGGCTTCATCGTCGTGGACAACCGCACGGACCTCACGACGAATGAGTTCCTGCTGGCGTTCCGCGTGGCCCCGTTCGGCGAGCCGTTCACCGGCGACCTGCTCAGCGCAGACCTGGCGCCGGGCAGTGCCGAGGGCCTGGGGCGCTGGCACGAGGACTACTACGACGGCGAGGCGGACCTCGAACTGGGCCAGCTGGTGGAGTGGTTCGACCTGTTCGTAGGCAACGGCGACACCACCGTCTTCGAAGCTCGCTAGCTGGAGAAGCGGACCTGCAGCGCTCCCGGTCCACTCCATGTACCCTGTGGCGGGCGCTACGAAGAACGGGAGAGAGGATCCGCATGCGGCAAGCCGCCTGCCTACCCTCCGTTCTGCTGCTCGTCTGCGTCCTGCTTGGAGGCTGCGGCGGCGGTGACGGCTCCGCCAGCGCAGACCTCGGCACCGTGTCCCTCCTGAACCAGACGGATCTCGGCATGGCGCCGCTGGTCGTCGAGGCGTTCTATCTGGCACCGGTCGGCGAGACGAATCCGGGCGCCAATCTGCTGCTGCTGCCCGTCCAGCCCGGCGGCCTGGTGGTCGTGGGCCTCTTCCCCGCCGGCACCTACAACGCGGTCGCTGTGCTCGACACGGGCGCACAGATCAACTATCCGCCCACACAGGTCCAAGCGGGCGAGCCGACCAACTTCATCGTCCCGTAGCGCCCCGCGAGCGCGCGCTCCGGCGGGCCGGCGTGTCTCCGCACGGGATCCGGGCCGCCCCGATTCGTGGACACCGCCCAACGGCCCAGCCCGCAGGCCAATCCACAAAGCAAGTAATATCAATGACTTACGTGGACTCTCCGCGTTTGGCACCCACGTTGCTCCATGCCGCCCGACGACGGAACGACCCGTCGGGACCGGAGAACCCCATGGCTCGCACGACCTTCCCCCGCTTCGCCGCTTTCTTCCTCGCGGCCGGTGCCCTGGTACTGGCCGGCTGTGGCGGCGGCTACGGCGAGATCTACATCGAGGACGAAATCGTCTACGAGGCCTTCGGCGACGTCGAGGTCGACAACCAGACCGACCTGGGCGGCACGTTCGAAGACATGTATGGCTTCGAGATGGCTCCCGCAGGGACCGCGCTCTGGAGCGGCAACCTGCTGCCGGACCTCGTATTCCCCGGTGAGATCGTGTACGTCGGCGAGTTCTACGAGGACTTCTACGACGCCGATGCGGACCTCGACCTCGGGATCATCAGCTTCTTCGACATCCTCGTCGAGGGCGGCTTCACGACCACCTTCGAGGTCTTCTAGGCAGCACCCTCACTCTCGGCTTCTAGCGTCCTGGGTTGCGGGAACGACTCGATGTGCCGGACACCGCGCTGTGTTGGCGCGGTGACGTCGAGCCCGGGCCCAGGGCGCTTTTTCTTTGTCCACGATGCCAAGATGGAAGCGCCATGCGTCCCGCACGTCTCCTCCTCGTCCTGATCGTCGCGCTCGCAGCCGGGGGCCTGCTCGCCTGGAGCCTGCGCGACCGCGCGCCCGAGGCGCCGCCGGCCATCCTGGAGGGCGATGACGACCCGCAAGCGCCCCAGCGTCCGGACCTGCTGCAGGCCGAGGGCACAGGCAGTGGCAGCGGAGACGGCGCGCCAGGGCCGGGCACGACGGCGAGCGGCACGGGATCCACGGCCGCCGGCAAGCTGACGGGACGCGTCCAGGACGAGACGGGGCGCCCGCTGGCAGGAGCCACTG
>JAHEIK010000319.1:0-567 GCA_024639415.1 Planctomycetota bacterium | reverse complement strand
GACCCCCAGAGCCTGCGCGGCGCGCCCTTCCCCGACCTCCGCACGCTGGCCGAGACGAGCAGTGAACGCGACGGGACCTTCACGCTGCCGGCGCCGGCCCGCGCGTGGCTGCGGGTCGTTGCCTCGCATCCCAAGCGCGCCACGGTGGGCAAGCGGCTCGCCAGCACGGGCGCGCACGTCATCATCACGCTGCCTCCCGCGGGGACGCTGCTGGTCAGCGTCGGCGGGCCGGGACACGGGGGCACGACGAAGCTCGTGCTGCGCACCGGCGACCACCTCATCGAGGGCTACACGGCCACAGGGGGCTCCGCGCGCTTCGACGATCTGCCGCCCGGCGACGTCCGGATCACGGCCTACGGAGGCGTGGCCAGGGCGACGAGCGGACCGCACACGATCCGCGCCGGCGAGACGACCGAGGTCGGGATCCTGCTGCCGCGCGGCATCCAGGTCGAGGGGCGCGTGCTCGACGACGCGACGGACAAGCCCGTCGCGGGTGCCGATGTGCACATCTCGCACCCTGGCTACTCCGACACAGCAGAAGCGGACGCCAAGGGTCGCTTCGGCCCG
>JAHEIK010000037.1 GCA_024639415.1 Planctomycetota bacterium | reverse complement strand
CCGCAGGGCGGCGGCGGACGCGGTCCCCGCAGCGACGGACCCCGGGGCGGAGGCGCCCGCGGCGGGCGCAGTGAGCGGGGTCCGCGGGACGAGCGCGGGGGCGGCGGACAGCGCGGCCCGCAGCGCCGAGAGGGCGGCCAGGGAGGCGAAGGCGGAGATCGTCCGCCGCGTCGGGGCCGTCGCTACTACCCCTAGCGCGAAAAGCCCCTAGAATCAGCCGCCCTGCGCGCCCTTAGCTCAAAGGATAGAGCACCGGCCTCCGGAGCCGGGGATATGGGTTCGAGTCCTATAGGGCGTACCACTTGACGATCTCGGCGGTCCCGGCAATGGGGCCGCCGGGTTCGTTCTACGAAATCGACAAAAACAGCAGGGCACGCGGGACGCGTTCCGTGGGCTCTGCTTCCGTTCTCTTCACCACCAACGATTCGGAGACGTGCCCATGGCTCGTTGGGACGACTTGCGCCGCGCCATCCTCGCTCGCGATACGGATGCCGTTGAACGCATCTGGCTCGAACTGCTCGAGGCCGACCCCAAGGACCCCGTTCCTTTCATCGAGGCTGCGGATCTCGCCGCCAAGCAGACCGGGGGCAAGCGCCTCGCCGGCAGCCTGCTTGGTCTGCTGAGTGACCACCTCACGGAGAAGGAGCGTTGGACGGCGCTGATGCCCGTGCTCGGTCGCATCGCCGGCTACGCGCCCGACGACGGGACGCTGCGAGGCGTGGTCATCGAGACCGCGCAGAAGTCCCACCCCGAGCGGGGGGACCTCGAGGTGCTGCTCGAGAAGAGCGGCGTCCGCGGTGGCGGCAACGCCGACCTCAACGCGCAGGTCCAGTCGCTGCAGGCCCTGCTGCGCATCGACAAGGACGCGTGGGTCTTCCACAAGTCCGGTTGGGGCGTCGGCCAGGTCGTCGAGTACCACCCCGAGCGCGGTCGCTGCGTCATCGACTTCCGCGCGCGGCCCGGCCACGAGATGGACGTCGAGGCGGCTGCGAAGCTGCTCGAGCGTCTCGAGGACGGCGACATCCGCGTGCAGGCCGTCGCCGACCCGAAGGGGCTCCGCAAGCGCGCCAAGGAAGAGCCCCTCGAGATGGTTCGCCAGGTGCTCGCGCGCTACAACAACAGCTGCCCGCTGCGCAACGTCCGCGAGGCGCTGGTGCCCGACGCGGTCGCGACCTCCACGTGGAGCACGTGGTGGAAGAACGCCAAGAAGCACGCGCTGCTCGATCCGCGTATCGACGTCGGCCCGGGCCGCGATCCGCGGATCACGTTCCACGACATCGCCCAGGCTGACTTCCAGTCGCAGGTCGACCGCGCCCTGAAGGGCCAGGCGACGGCCGCGGGCCGGCAGAAGGCCGTGGCAGATCTGCTCACCGTCGTGGGCACGAACGACGAGGCGAAGGAGATCCTCACGGCGGCCGCCGAGAAGGAACTCAACATCACGCGCGACCCGTCGGACCGTGTCGGCTGGGTGATCGTCCACTCGGCGATCACCGGCGTGGACGCCAAGGAGCGCCTGACCGAAGCCCTCGCCGCGGCGCCCGATCCGGTCGCCACGGTGAGCGAGATCCCGGACGACGCGACGCGTGCGCAGGCCGCACGCGCCCTGCTGCACCTCGAGAACGACGGTCCCGGCAAGCTGCTCGATCTGTGCCTGCGCGACGATCCGAGCGCGGCGCGCGTTGCCGGTGAGGCGCTCTCCAAGCTCGGCCATGCAGACAAGTTCGAGGAGCTACTCGACAAGATCGATGCGCGGCCCGCGCAGTTCCCCAACCTCTACGCCTGGTACTGCCGGGGGTTGAAGCTCGACCGCTGGGACGGCCGGACGTACGAGCCCTGCGCTCTGCTCCTGCGCGTGCTGAAGGTCATCGACGCCGTCGAGTACCGCGCCCGCCGCGGCGGGGACGCGGCCGACAAGAAGGCCGTGCCGCGACTCATCGAGATTCTCACGGACAAGAACTGCAAGCTGGCCCAGGAGGCTGCAGACGCAGCGGACGACGACCAGGCGCACCACATCACGAAGATGCTCGGTCAGAACCGCGGTATCAAGGGACGCGCCCAGGAGAAGCTGCAGGACACGATCCTGCGCGTGCACCCGGAGGCGCTGCGCAAGCCCGTGAAGGCCGAGACCGAGGAGCCCGGTGCCGCCGGCACGATCTACATGACGGCCGCAGGCATCGAGCGCTGGCGTGGTGAGCTCGAGCAGATCAAGAACGTCGACATCCCCGACAACGCCAAGGAGATCGCCCGGGCCCGCGAGTTCGGCGACCTGAGCGAGAACGCCGAGTACCACGCCGCGCGTGAGAAGGCCTCGCTGCTGCAGGCCAAGGCCGACGCCCTGGCCTCGGACCTGGGCCGTGCGGTGGCCATCCAGCCCGAGATCGTCCGCACGGACGCCGTCTCCGTGGGCTCGCGGGTGCGCCTGCGCGACGGCGGTGGGGAGGAGCTGACCTACACGCTCTTCGGCCCGCCCGACACGGACGTTGCCAACGGCATCATCAACTACCTCACGCCGCTCGGTCAGGCCCTGATGGGCCAGGGGGCAGGTGACAAGGTCACCCTCGACGTGGACGGCAAGGTGCGCGAGCTCGAGGTCCTGCAGATCGAGAGCGGACTCGCCTAGGTCGTAACGCCGCGGTGTTACGGATCCGGGACTGCTGAAGCCCCAGGGGCACGCCTGAGCCCGCGAATGGGGGCTCGGGCGTGAGGTACGGCACTTGCGTTGGTGCGGCGGACAGGCCTGCGCCTGCCGGGAGTCCCCAGACCATGCTCATCCAGAAGCCCCTACCTACCCCCCTGAAGCTCTGCGCCCTGCTCCTGCTCGGCCTCGCCGTCGCAGCCTGCGGCGGTGAGAGCGGCGAGAAGTCCTCCGATGCCGGGACAGCACCCGAGGGGACTGCGCCCGAGCGCGTCGCCGGCGTGACCTACGACGACCACGGCGACCCCGTGGGTCTGCACCGCCACCGCAAGTGGTCGGAGAACGTCGGCCAGGGGGCCCAGCCCGCGGGTGACGAAGCGTTCAAGAACCTCAAGGCGCTCGGCTACCGCACGATCCTGAGTGTGGACGGCGCGGTGCCGGATCTCGAGGGCGCGAAGAAGCACGGGCTGCGCTACGTCCATGTGCCGATCGGTTACGACGGGATCCCCGCGCCGCTCGCGCTGCAGATCGCTTCCATCCTGAAGCTTCACGAGGGCCCCGTGTTCGTGCACTGCCATCACGGCAAGCATCGCGGACCGGCCGCTGCCATGGTGCTGCGCATCTGCGAGGACAAGATCTCCAACGACCAGGCCGTGAAGGAGATGGAGGCCTCGAAGACGAGCCGGACGTACAGCGGTCTGTACCGCGACATCGCGGCGTACGAGGCCCCGACCGCTGAGCAGCTTGCGACCGTCAAGGACCTGCCGAGCAAGGTGCTGCCCGCCGGCTTGCGCGCGGGCATGGTCGACGTCAGCCTCCGCTGGGAGTTCCTGAAGCTGGCGCAAGCGAACGGGTGGAAGCCGATGGCGGATCACCCCGACGTCTCCCCGCCGCACGAAGCCCGCATGCTCTGGGAGCTGTACCGCGAGATGGCGCGCAACGACAAGGAGTGCAAGGACAAGGGCGAGATCTTCATCGCGTACATGCAGGCGTCCGAGGACGCGGCCATCGCACTCGAGAAGGCGATCCGCGCCGAGGACGTCAAGGCCGCGGACAAGTACTTCGAGGTGGTCAAGACCAACTGCGCGGACTGTCATCGGGACTACCGGAACTAGATCGCGCTCCGGCGCCGTGACGCGACGACCCCGTGCGGACGATGGGCGGCAATGTATGCCGCCCCTACGAGGCTCCCTCTGCTGTAGGGGCGGGTTACATACCCGCCCACGCCCTTGCGCAGACGCGTACGATGCCCCGCATGCGAATCGCGCTCGTCTTCGTCCTGTTGCTCCTCCCCCTGACCGCCCTCGCTGACGACAAGGGGCCGTCGCAGTCGGCGCTCATCTGGGCGCGCGACACGGTCGCCGAGCGGCTGAAGGATCCCCTGGAGGCTGACGACTTCCCGGCCGGGGCCGAGTGGCTCAACGTGCGGCAGCCCCTGTTCCTGAAGAAGCAACTGAAGGGCAAGATCGTCCTGCTCGACTTCTGGACGTACTGCTGCATCAACTGCATCCACATCCTGCCGGACCTCGAGTACCTGGAGCAGAAGTACGGTGACAAGGGGCTCGTCGTCGTCGGCGTGCACAGCGCGAAGTTCCCCAACGAGAAGGGCACGCGCCAGATTCGCGAAGCCATCCGCCGCTACGAGATCCACCACCCTGTGGTCAACGATCACGACTTCAAGGTGTGGCGTTCCTACGGCGCAACCTCCTGGCCGACCTTCGCTCTCGTCGCGCCCGACGGCTCCTACGTCGGCCGCCTCTCCGGCGAGGGCAACCGCGAGGAGTTGGAGGCGCTGATCGTCGCGCTGCTCGAGCGCTTCGACGGCAAGGTGGACACCAAGCCGCTGCCCCTGCGTCTGGAGTCGTCTACGCGCGCGTCCGGACCGCTCGCCTACCCCGGCAAGCTCACGGTCGCCCCCGACGGGCAGCGCATCTGGATCGCGGATTCGAACCACAATCGCATCGTCGAGGTCGACGGGGACGGCAGGTTCCTGCGCGCGTTCGGCGACGGCGAGCGCGGCATGAAGGACGGGCCTGCGGACTCGGCGCGCTTCTTCCGGCCCCAGGGTCTGGCGCTGCACGCCGATGCGCTCTACGTCTGCGACACCGCGAACCACGCGCTGCGCAAGATCGACTTGAAGAGCGGCGCCGTGACGACCGTTGCCGGCACCGGGAAGCAGGGCGGCCACTACCGCTTGATCCGCCAGGAGGGACACGGCCCCTGGCCCGGCGCCAAGACCGACTTGAACTCGCCGTGGGACATCCTGTTCGTGAACGGCGTCGGCTACCTGTGCATGGCCGGTAGCCACACGCTGTGGACGTTCGATCCTGCGACGAACACCGTGTCCCACTTCGCGGGCGACGCCACAGAGCGCCGGTTGGACGCGAAGGACCTCTTCAAGGCCGCGTTCGCGCAACCGTCCGGCATCACGTGGGACGGCAGCCACCTCTACGTGGCCGATAGCGAGTCGAGCGCCATCGTGCGGGTCGGTCTGAAGGAGGGCGTGACGACGCTCGCCGGAGGCAGCGAGGATCCCAAGAACCTGTTCCATCACGGCGATCGCGACGGCAAGGGACTCGGCAAACGCTTCCAGCATCCGCTGCACGTGCTCTTCCACGACGGAACGCTCTACGTGGCCGACAGCTACAACCACAAGCTCAAGACGGTCGACCGCACGACGGGCGAGGTGCGCACGCTGATCGGCAGGGGGAATGTCGGCAACACGGACGTCTTCCGCGGTGAGAGCTTCAGCGAGCCGTCGGGACTCGCCGTGCAAGGTGGGCGTCTGCTCGTGGCCGACACGAACAACCATGTCCTACGCAGCATCGACGTGAAGCGTCCCGCAGCGCGGACCGTGAAGCTGAGCGGCATCCCGATTCCGCAGGCCCACGCGAAGGCAGGCGGTGTGGCGCGCATCTGGCCGGAGTTGGCCGGTACGGTCTATCCACCGGCGGTCGCGCTGGAGGTCAAGCCGAACGACGCCCTCGGGCTGACCATGAAGCTGGCCCTGCCGCTGGGGTGGAAGCTGACGGAAGGCGCCCCCTCGGCCCTGCGGTTGCGCTTCGGTACGAAGCTGACCGACGTCCCGATCCGCGGTGAGAGCACCGAGATCGATCTCCCCACCTTGCCGGTGGGTCGCCACGACCTGTACATCCGGTTGCTCTACTACGTCTGCCAGGACGAGGGGCAGTGCCGCGTGCGCAGCGTGGACTACACCCTCCGGGTCGAGGCCAAGACGGGGGGAGCGCAGCAGGTCGCGCTTTCCGACGCATTCGAGCCCTAGGTCGCACGGCCCGTATCATCACCGCCGTGCAGAACGTGAGCGACACGCGCGGCCGGCCCTTGCGGGATCTGAGGATCTCCGTCACGGATCGCTGCAACTTCCGCTGCACCTACTGCATGCCGAAGGAGGCGTTCGGCGGCGACTTCGCGTTCATGCCGCGTAGCGAACTGCTGCACTACGGTGAGATCGGCAGCATCGTGAAGGCCGCGGTTCCGCTCGGGGTGCGCAAGCTGCGCCTGACGGGCGGCGAGCCACTCCTACGCAAGGACCTGGACTGGCTCATCAAGGGCCTGAAGGCCATCGACGGCATCGAGGACATCGCGCTCACGACCAACGGCTCGCTGCTGCCCCAGAAGGCTCAGGAGCTGGCGGAGGCGGGACTCGATCGCGTGACGGTGAGCCTCGACGCACTCGACGACGAGACGTTCCGTGCGATGAACGACGTGAAGTTCCCCGTGGCGCGCGTGCTCGAGGGAATCGATGCGGCCATCGCGGCGGGCCTGACCCCGATCAAGGTGAACACCGTCGTCAAGCGTGGTCAGAACGACGACCAGGTCGTGGCGCTGGCGCGCCACTTCCGCGACAAGCCGGTGATCCTGCGCTTCATCGAGTACATGGACGTAGGCACGCAGAACGGCTGGCGCCTCGAGGACGTGGTGCCTTCGGGAGAGCTGTTCCAGCGCATCGCCGCTGAGCTGCCGCTCGAGCCCGTTGCTCCGAACTACGAGGGGGAGGTGGCGCGTCGCTTCCGCTTCGCGGACGGCGTGGGCGAGATCGGTTTCATCTCGTCGGTGACCAAGCCGTTCTGCTCGACGTGTCACCGGGCGCGCCTCTCGGCAGAGGGGAAGCTCTACACCTGCCTCTTCGCGACCGAGGGCCACGACCTGAAGTCGCTGATCCGCGACGAGGACGCCGACGTGGCGCGCTTGTCCGAGCACCTCGCCACGCTGTGGGTCGCACGCGACGATCGCTACTCCGAGATCCGTTCCGATGACACGCGCGATCTGCCCAAGGTCGAGATGTCCTACATCGGGGGTTGATCGACCGGAGGTCCCAAATGACGGGGCTTGGGGGCGTCCTTCCCCTGGGTTGCGATGCAGCGCATGGGTGGATCAGGGGACGCGGAGCGTGATGTTCTTCCCTGCCTCGAACTCGACGGAGATGGGTTCCCGTTCGGGGACGTTCACCTCGAAGACGTACTTGCCGGGCGGCAGGGCGATGGCCTGGAACAGGCCGCCTCGATCTGCCACGACCTCGCGATCCACGTAGCGGCCCACCACCCGGACCTCGGCATCCGACAAGCGACTGTCATCTGGACCGCGCAGGTCCAAGGTCGAGCGGTTCCCAGGGCGCAGCGTCAGCCCTACGCCTCGTGCGTCCGACAGCACCGGCTCCGAGACGGCGTACCAGTTCACCTCCTCGCGATGGAACGAGTTGTTGGGCCGTGAGATCAATACGTAGCGACCGGGTGCGAGGTTGGTGAATTCGAAGCGGCCGCTGTGCGGAAGTTCCTCGACGAGCACACTCTCCTGCTGCCCGTCCAGCGGCCACGCTTCGACGAATCGGGCCCACTGGGAGCGGCCTTCCGGATCCTCGACCTTGCCCGTCAGCCGATGGCCAGGGCGGAGTACGACCCGCACGGTTTCCTGGTTGTCCGCGACGCGAGGAAGGCGCCCGACCTGGGCCGTGCCGAGGCCCTGCGCCAGCACGACCCAGGGGCCTGGAGGTATGTGATTCCGGAAGACGAAGATCCCCTCGGGGTTCGTGTGTCCCGCACCGGGCCAGCCCGGGGAGGCTCTCTGCTCCGGTACGAAGTGGGAGGCTTCGCGCACGACGGGCCTGTCCTCGGGGAAGCGACGCACCTGCACCAGCGCCCCTGGGATCGGAGCGCCCTTCTCATCGACGACGAGGACCTGCAGTGGAGGGCGGGCCCTCAAGTGGATGTCCGTAGGGTCCGCACCTGCACGGATCCCGCGGACCGGCTGCGACTCCCCGTCTGCGGTCGCGGACTCGCTCGATGCCGTGACGACATACTCGGCGTCCGGGTCGGAGACCTCCACCTCGAACGTCGCAACCGGCCTGGGTCCCTCGTCGTACTCCATGCCCCAGTCCATGACGCGGCGCTCCCAGGCGGGGCCTCCCGCGGCGAAGCGCTGGACCACGACCTCGACGGAGCCCACGTCCTTGCCATCGGGCGAGTGGACGCGGAAGCGAATCGACGGGTTCTCGCGCATCGCGATGACGTGGCCGCTCGACCCCGCGGGCACCACGAGCGATTCGCCCCGCTGACGGCACGAGCGACCGCTCGCTGTCAACTCGACCGTACCGGGTGCGATGCCGACGATACGGAAGGTGCCCTGCTCGTCGGTCTCCGCCGTCCAGATCCCGTGCCCGACGTGCCAGTCCTCCGGATGGGCCATGGCCTCGACGCCTCCGTCATCCCGGAAGCGACCGTCCGCGCGCACCTTTGCCTTCGCCACGGGTTCGCCATGCAAGCGTACGACCCCCTCCACGGTCAGGGCAGCCCGCAACGTCACGACGTATGGCGCGGCCCTCACGTCGAGATCACGGAGGACGCGCGGCGCGTACCGACGATCCTCCGGCCGAACGTAGAGCGTGTAGTTCCCCGGCCCAGGCACCGGCAGGGTGACGCGGTGTCCCTTCTGAGAACCAGGCCAGCGCGACTCTCCGGCGAAGAGGGCCACGTAGCACGTCGGCACCGCACTCCCATCTTCGGTGGCCAGATCGACGAGGATCTGCTCGGGCGGCGTGGGTGTTTCTCGCTGCTCCTGGGGACGTTGGATCCGGATCGTCACGTCCTCGCGGTCGGTCTGCACGCCCTCGACCCCGGATTCGTTCCAAGAACCCCATGCGGCCATCAGCGTGTAGGTGCCCTCGGGGATCCGGTCGATGCGAAAGCGGCCCTGCTCGTCCGTCTCGGCACTCGGGTAGCGCCATCCGTCGCTCCACTTCCACGCGAGCCAGACGTCTTCGTCGCCGTCCTCCTCGGGGGACGCAGCGACCCGCACGGCGGGTGCCGGTAGCCCGTCCTCGAAGAGCACCCGTCCCTCGATGGCGTGGCCCGGTTGCAGTGTGATGGTTCCCAGATCGAGGTCCCCGGCGCCAGCCGCACCGAGCCAAGGGCCCAGCCAGGTCAAGTGCCCAGGCGCGGACACGGCGATGCGCAGCGCGCCCATCGGCACGACTCCGAGGGTGAATCGACCCTCTGCATCGACGCCTGACTGCTTGCCTCTCCACTCGGCACTGACCGCTTGGACCTGGGCTCGAACGAGGGGATGGCCTGCGACGTCCACGACGCGGCCCCGCGCGGTGACCTCGCTAGGGCCCCGCTGCGGCACGCGCGGTGGGGGCGCGGCTGGCAAGTCTTCGGGTGCCTTGCCACGCAGCGTCGGGGGGGCCGTCACGCCCGCTCCCTTCGGCTCTCCACCGCGTCGGCCGGTCTGATGCCTCGATCCCGCGAGGATCCAGAGCCCGGCGACGACCGCCGTGAGCAGAGCAACCAGCGGCCAACGAGTGCGCATCGTTCCCAGGCTACCCCAGTGGTGGTCAGGGTCAGGCCGTGCTCACGAGTCGCCGGTACAATGGCGGGATGGATCGCTCGCACTACCCCGTCAAGCGCTGCCACCTGCAGGATCCCGAGGACCATGCCTACATTCGTGGCCTGACGCCGGTCGAACGGGTGCTGATGGTATGGCCCCTCACGTTGCAGGCGTGGGCGTTCGCGCAGGGCAAGAGCGGGGAGGGGGAGAACGGTGAACCGCGACTTCGTAGACATGTTGTCCGCGTTGTCCGAAGCGCAGGCTGAGTACCTCGTCGTTGGGGCTCACGCGCTGGCTGCACATGGCACCCCTCGGGCTACGGGTGACCTGGACCTATGGGTGCGGCCGAGCGAGGAGAACGCCAAGCGTGTGTGGCGTGCGCTGATCCGCTTCGGAGCGCCCCTCGAGGGGCTTCGGGAGGCGGACTTCACCGAGCCGGACCTTGTCATCCAAATCGGGGTGCCGCCGGTTCGGATCGATCTTCTAACCTCCGTCTCGGGCCTCACGTTCGAGCCTGTCTGGTCGGAACGTATCGAGGTTGAGATCGACGGGCTGACGGTTCCCGTCATCGGGCGTCGTGCGCTCATTGACAACAAGCGTGCTGCTGGACGTCCGAAGGACCTCGCCGACATCCACGCCTTGGAGCAGGACGGCGAGAAGGAGTAGGACTGTCAGCGCGGCTGAAGCCGCCCATGCAGGACCCTGAGCATAGGCCCTTGGCGGAGCGAAGGGCCGCATCGAATGCGTCATTCGACGCTGGGCCAAGTGTGCCCAACGGAGTACGAGAGAAACCACAACCAAGAGGCTGCAGATGCAGCCTGGTGAGGTGTCCACCAACACGGGGGAAGCTCATACCGTCCGGCGGCACACGAGGCGCATCGTCACTGGCAGACGCAGGGTCGAAGGACCGGTTCCGCGCGCACCGCGGCACGTTTAGAGTGAGGTCGTGGAACTCCTTCATCGTTCGCATCGTGGCGTCCTCTTCGCTCTCCTGCTGCTCGCGCCGCTCCTCGCGCTGAGCCCACGTACGCTCCACGCCGGCGAGGCCGAGGACCGCCTGCGCCTGCTCGCCGACGAGGAGCACGAGGGGTACGCAGCGGCCCTGGCGTGGTGGGAGGCGTACAAGCCTCATGCGCAGGTCGCGCTGCTGCGGCGCACCTTGGTCGGCAAGGACGTGCCTGCTGCCACGATCACGGCCGAAGCCCTGGGCGCGGAGTACCTCGACAACAGCGAACTGCGCCGCCGCATGAGCCTCTTGCATCCGCGGCCGCTGTCGATGCTCAAGTCGGCTCCCGCTCTCCACGACTGGGGACTGGGTGAGGGCCTGCGGGCCTGGGGCGCAGCAGACCTCGTGCCCTTCTTCCAGGGCGTCGTCGCCGACGAGACCGGCGAGTTCGAGGACATCGGCCTCGACTCCTGGCACCGGGTGATGCACCCGCGCCACGTCGTAGGTCTCGTGCCGCTGCTCGACAAGGGCGGACCGAAGGTCTTCAAGAGCGTGCTGTGGCACGTCGCGATGTGCGGCGAGTACGACCGCGAGGATCGCTACCGTGCGCAGGTCGCGCGCGGCTTGCTGTACGGCCTGCAACGCATGCGAGCGCAGCGCGCGGAGAAGCCGGTCCCCGGGTTGACTGAAGCCGTGCCGGACGTCACGAGCCCGCCCGGGGGCGGCCTGCCGGAGGCGTACCTCACACTCGCGTGGGCCCTGTACCCGCGCGAGGGGAAGTGGAAGGTGCGGCTGGATGTCAAGGGCCCGCCCGGCGACCTCGAGTTGCGGTCTTCGTACTTCTGGCTGCGCCGCTGGGCGCAGGATCTGACGCCTGCAGCCAAGGACCTGCCCTACCTCAAGGACCTGGTGGAGGTCGCAGAGACGAGTGACCACAGGATGCTGCGCTGGGCGGTGGGGCACATGGCCGGGCTGCCCGGCAAGGATGGCGTCGAGCGCGTGAAGGCCTGGGCGCAGGGCGCGGACCGCAAGGCGGCCTACGCCGCGGCGGCGCTCGCCGAGCGCGGTGCGCCGGAGCGCTACCACGCACTGCGCAAGCAGGTCGAGGCAGCCGAGGGGGAGGAGCCGGCCTTGGTGCGGGCCGTGCTGCAGGATCTGCTGTGGTCCGTCGACAGACGCGCAGCGCTCGAGGCGTGGGTTGCCGGCGTGCTGGTGGGCGACGCACCGGAGTTCGACCAGAAGAGCGGTCTGAGCGCCGACGGCCGCTGGAACAAGGAGCGCTTCGACGGGGTCGTCGTCACGCCCGACGACATGGCGTGGATCGAGAGCGCGCTGTGGACGCGCGGCGCTTCGACGCCGACGCTGGCGTGGTTCCACGGCTCGGTGTGGCCAGAGAGTCTGACGCCCGAGCGCACGGCGGCCTTGTTCGAGCGCCTGCACGAGATGAAGCCCCTGGACTGGGAAGAGCGCAATCCCGAGGGTCTGCTGCCGCTGCTGGCGCTGCTGGAAGTGCGCGATGAGGCCCGACTCATCAAGCTGCTTCGTTACTGGCTCGAGACGCAGGTACCCATTCGCAGCACGCTGCTGCAGTGGCTTGCGCGCCTCGGCGACGCCGCATCCGCGGCGGCGATGGTGGAGGACTGGACGCAGTGGGAGATGGACGAGCGCTGGCTGCTCGGCCTCGTCAAGGACAAGGCCGTGAACGCGTTCCTCGCGACGCAACTGGCAGGGGACAAGGCCGAGTTCGTCGTGCCCGCCATGTTGGCGCTGCTCGTGCGGGCAGGCCTGCCTGCGGCATGCGCGCGTGAGTTGCGCTACAGCTGGAAGCAGGACCTCGATGAAGCGCCCCTGCCGGAGATACTCGGGCTCGTGCGAGCGGGCGACATGAGCGCCGCCGTGCTTCGCGCCGCACGGGAGACTGGCCTGCATCTCCTCGGGCTGGTCAAGGACGAACGCGCGGTCGCAGCCCTGCGGGGGCTGCGGGACGATCGTTCTGCGGGCCGCTACAGGGCCGCCACAGCCGGCCTCGCGATCACCGGCGACGTCCAAGCGCAGCGAGAGATGCAGGCCCTGCTCGAGGACGACCGCCTGTGGCTGATCGAGGATCTGGCCGACGACCTGTGGTCCTTCTTGCCGCATGGACCCATGACCACGCACTGGGTGTCGCGACTCGACAGCAACTGCTGCCTGGGGTGGCGGGCGATGGTGGCGCTGCGCGAGATCTACCCGACGATCCCGTTCGACGACGCCTACGGCGGTGCCGGAACGCGCAGGACGCGCGACTGGCTCACGTCGCAGCGCTTCGCGCGCAGCCGGTTGCTGGACGGCTTGGTCCCCGCGGGTCCGTAGTGAGCGGAAGCGGCCAACACCGTCGCGTACAGCAGGACGGGAGATGCCAGCACATCAGTTCGTCGAGCCGACTCTCCATGCGGTCGTCCGGCGCCCGAGCATGCTCGGGTTCGTGATCGCGTTCGGGGCGACGTCGGAGATGTCGACCGGCCACGTGCTCTTCGGCGTGCACGTCGCAGAGCGGGACCTGTCGGCGGCCCACGGCGAGGCCTACGCGGACTACAGCGCAGGCAGCAGGCATGGCGCCCGCCACGCCCAGGGCGGGCCGCGCGACCTCCGGCTCCTTCTGGCGAGATGCGCTTGCGTTCCGGCCGCCATCCCGGTCGAATCCCCTCCGTGATCGGTTCTCGACTCAGCGCCTACGAGGTCTTGGCTGAACTGGGCATGGGTGGCATGGGGACGGTCTATCTGGCCGAGGTGGCAGAGGCGGTGGCCGGACTGGCGGAAGGAACGCAGGTGGCCTTGAAGGTCATCCATCCAAACCTCCTGAGCCAGCCCGGCTTCTTCAAGCGGTTCTTGCGCGAGGCCCGGATCGGGCAAGAGGTGCAGCACGAGAACGTGGTGCGGACCTACGACGGCGATGCCACGGAGTTGGATGGGAAGGCCGCGCACTTCCTGGTGATGGAGTACGTGGAAGGCCAGACGCTCCGCGCCCTCCTCGCCGATCTGGGGCGCGTGCCCGAGGAACTCTGCCTCCACATCGGACGGGAGATCGCACGTGGCCTGGAGGCCATCCACGCCGCGGCTGTCGTGCATCGCGATCTCAAGCCCGAGAACGTGCTGATCACCGACGATCACGTCGTCAAGGTGATGGACCTGGGCGTGGCCCGTCTCCAGGACGAGGCGATTCGCCTCAGTCAGGCGGGCGCATTCGTAGGGTCGTTGGAGTACGCCGCGCCCGAGCAGTTCCGCAGCGACGACGGCGAACCCGATGGCAGGGCGGACCTGCACGCCCTGGGGGTCGTACTCTACGAACTCGCCACGGGACAACATCCCTATCGTGACGAGAGCGCGTCGAAGTTGTTGCTCAACATCGTAGAGAAGACGCCGAGGCGGGCTGGGGAGGTGAATCCACAGCTCTCGCCCTTCTTCGAAGAGGTCGTACACACGCTCATTGCGAAGGATCGAAAGGAACGCTTCGTTTCAGCATCCGCGCTCGCGCTGGCCCTCGAAGAGGGTGAGAAGGGGACGTGGTGGCGGGATCACGCCACGGCACTGCGCGTCCGGACCAAGCGTCCCTTGCGTCGGATCCGCATCCCGCGCGAGACGGCGCTCTACGGGCGTGAGGATGACCTCGCCGGACTGCGGGCGCTGTTCGAAGTGGCGAAGACGGGCGAGGGGCAGGTGCTGCTGATCGACGGCGAGGCGGGCATCGGCAAGACGCGCCTCGTGGATGAGTTCATTGGCCACCTGCGCCAAGCGGGTGAGGACATCAACTTCCTGTTTGGTGGCTACCCACCCGGAGGCGCGGCCACCGCTTCCGGTGCGTTCTCCACGGCCTACCGCGAGCACTTTGGTGGAGCGACGCTAGAGCAGACGCTCGCCGACTACCTGACGGATACGCCGCTCCTCATCCCCGCCTTTGCAGCCCTGCTCCGCGGCGACGCGACGCCAACCGGGGCGGAGCCCCTCACCAAGGACTCGCTGCAGACCGTGTTCGTGCACGCCACGCGTGCGCTGGCGCTCGAGCGCACGACGGTCATCCTCATCGACGACATGCAGTTTGCGCCTGAGGGAGGAAGAGCCCTGTTCGCCTCCCTCGCGCTGGCCGCTCCCGGGCATCGCATCCTACTCATCGGCGCGAGTCGGCCGGGACTACCCGAGGCGTGGGGCGCCGACCTGGAACGACATCCGCACGTTGCCCGCAACAAGCTCACGCGCCTGGGGCCAAAGCACCTCGCGAAGTTGCTCGAAGACGCCTTCCGCTCCGAGCGCCTGGCCCAGGAACTCGGGCACCAGATCGCCGTCAAGTCGGACGGGAATCCATTCTTCGCGTTCGAGATCGTTCGCGGACTGCGAGAGGGGCAGTTCATCGCCCAGACCCCCGAGGGCGCATGGATCAGCACGCAGGTGATCAAGGACATTCAGATCCCGTCCACCGTGCTGGACCTGATCCAGGCGCGCATCGCCGATTTGGACGATGCAGACAAGAACCTGCTGGATGTTGCGGCCTGCTGCGGATTCCGGTTCGACCCGCTGATCGTGGGTGCCGTGCTGGGCTTGGAGCAGATTCCCTTGATGCAACGGCTAGCGCGCATCGAGCAGAAGCACCGACTCGTGCGTTCCGCCGGGCGTCGCTTCGTCTTCGACCACCACCAAGTGCAGGAAGCGCTGTACGAGGGCATGCCGCCTCTCCTGCGTGAGCCGTACCACAAGGCGATCGCCGAAGCGCTCGAGGCCCGGGAGGGGGCGCTCGAAAGGGACCCGAGCGAGATCGACGGCGCCACGTGCGTGGATCTCTGCGAGCACTTCCTGGGGGCGGCCAGCGGTCGGCGGGCGCTGCGCTACCTGCATGGCAGCCTGGATCACCTCGAGCAGGGCTATCTGAACGAGACGGCCATCGAGTTGGCAGACCGCGTGCTCGCTCAACCTGGTCTTCTCGAGGGCCAAGAGCGCTTGGACGTGTTGCTGCGGAGGAACGAGCGGCTGGACCTCCTCGGTCGTCGCTCGGAGCAGGAAGCTGGACTCGACGAAGCGCTCTCCCTGGCGCGGACTACAGGCTCCAAGCAGGCCCTCGCCGAGGTGGAGCGTGGACTCGGCAAGCTGCGGTGGCGAACGGGACACGCGCAGGAGGCGCTGGCGCATTTCGAGCGTTGTCTCGCCCTGGCTCATGAGTCGGGCGATCGCCAGGCAGAAGCCCGCGCGACGGGGCGGCTGGGTGTCGTGCTCCGCTCGCAGGGGGACAACGAGGGGGCACGCGAGCACTACCAGCGTGCGATCGCCATCTCGCGCGAGATCGGTGACCGGCTCGACGAGGCCCGTGCCATGGGGAACCTCGGCGTTGTGTGCTACGCCGAGGGTGCCTATGAGGACGCGCGCACGCACTACGAGCGCGCGCAGGCCTTGTTCCGAGAGGTCGGAGACCTGCAGGGCGTCGCTACCTCGACCGGCAACCTGGGCATCGTGCTGCATGCGCAGGGCGACCTCGGCGAGGCCCTGAAACACTACGAGCGCTTCGCCGAGGCTTCGCGCGAGGTCGGCGACCGGCAGGGCGAGGCGGTAGCCGCTGCCAACCTGCATGTGCTGCTCCAGTCCCTGGGTGCGACCGACGAGGCGACGATCCACTTCGATCGTTTCCTCGGGATTGCGCGCGAGATCGAGTACCGGCGCGGCATGGGTCA
>JAHEIK010000036.1 GCA_024639415.1 Planctomycetota bacterium | reverse complement strand
CGGCTTGCCTCTGCCTTTGCGTCCTTTGCTCCCTTTGCGTCTTGCGCTAGGCAGCGTGGCGCGTAGCGCCACGCTGCCTAGCGCCCGCAGACGCAGTTCACGTGGCCCGGGTTGCCGCGGATCGTCTCCAGCGGCGGGCCCTGCGGCAACGGCTTGTGGACGGGGAGCAACTGCTCCATCGTCTGCGCGTCGTAGAGGCGGCCGTTCACCATCGTGTAGACGACGTGCTGCGAGTCGCGCACGTTCTCCAGCGGCTTGCCCGCCACCACGATCAGGTCCGCCAGCATGCCGGGCTGGATGCTGCCCAGCCGATCCTCGAGGCACAGCGCCTGCGCCCCGCAGTACGTGGCACAACGCAGCGCCTGGTGCGGCGTCATGCCGCCCTGCTCGAACATCCACAGCTCCCAGTGCGAGCCGAGGCCCTGCAGCTGGCCGTGCGCGCCCACCTGGACCTGACCGCCGCGCTTGTAGACCTCGGCACAGCCCTTGGCAAGGCGGATGTGGTTGTACTCCTCCTCGTCCGTGAGCAGCGTGCGGCGCCGGGCCAACGGCATCACGACGCTGTGCGGCGTGAACCGCAGCAGGCGCTCGTTCTCGTGCACCTTCGTCTTGGCGTACCAGTAGTTCTCGCCCCAGAAGCCGCCGTAGCCCACGACCAGCGTCGGCGTGTAGCACGTGCCGGACTCTGCGATCAGGCGCAGTGCCGGCTCGTAGAGCGGCGCGACCGGTACCGCGTGCTCGAGCGTCGTGTGCCCGTCGAGCGCATGCGTCATGTTGTAGTGCAGCGTCGAGCCGCCCTCGGGCATCGTGAGGATGCCGAGCTCACGACACGCCTTCACGATCTGCTGCCGTTGCTCGCGCCGCGGCTGCTGGTAGCTCTTGACGCTCAGCGGGCCCCACGCCGCAGTGCGGCGCACCTCGTTCAGGGCGTCCTCGTAGCTGTTGATGACCGCCTTCGCCCGGCCTTCCGCGCCGTAGAGGATGGTGCCGGTGCTGAGCATGCGCGGCCCGAGGCGCTCGCCTGCGCGGACCAGCTCCGACTCCGCGTAGATCATCTGCGTGTGGTTGCTCGGGTCGTGCACCGTCGTCACACCGAAAGCGAGCAGGGTATTGAGCGCCCAGCTCTGGCGCGGGTACAGACCGTCGCGGCTGGCCCCCGTGTGCGAGTGCACGTCGATGATGCCGGGCATCAGCACCTGACCGTTGCACCGGACGACGTTGGCGTCCTTGGGAACTTCGAGTTCGTCCTTGGTGCCGACCGCGACGATGCGACGGCCCTTCACGTGCACCACGCCGTCCTCAATCACGGACTCGTTGTGCATCGGTAGGATCGTCGCGTCCACGAACCAGACGTCCGTGTCCGGTGCATCGGCCGGCTGCTGCCAGCCCAGGTCCATGGGCGGGATGCGCACGTCGTCGATGGACTTCTCCGGAAGCAGCGAGACCTCGGCTCTGAAGTACTGGCAGCCGATGCTCCAGTTCACCGCCGCACTGTCGGCCGACCACGAGAGGTAGGTGCCTCCCTGCGTGGAGAGCCGCACCACCGGCAGGTCCTTCATCTTCGGGCTGACCTTCAGCGTCTTCGGCTGCGGCGGCAGTGGGACGAGGTAGGTCTGGTAGCGTTCCTCGAACGCAAGCCAGCGGCCGTCGGGTGAGGCGGCGAAGTCCGTGGCCAGGTCGGACTCGGCGACGACACGAGCGTCCGAGCCGATGCGGTCGAGACTGACGAGCTTGCTCTTGCCGCCGCCCTGGCGGATGACGTGGATGCGGCGTCCGCCGGGCGCGTAGCGCGGCTTGCGGCCGTTGCGGGTGACGAAGCGGGGCTCGTGCTCACCGCCCAGCTTCCGGCGCCAGACTCCCTGGCGCCCGGCGAAGGCCGTGCCGCGGTAGCGGTCCGGTCCCGCCCGGCGGTAGAGCACCTCACCTCCGTCCGGCGAGAGCACGGCGGAACTGTAGTGGCCCGGTTCGTCCACGAGCGTGCGTGGGTTCGAGCCGTCCACGTCCACCATGCGGATGCGACCGCCTTTGGTGTCGTGCCACGTGGTGTAGACGACGCTCTTGCCGTCCGGCGTGAGCCAGGGGGCGAACTCGTGCTCGTCCGTCTGCCGCGTGATCCGCTCGGGCTTCAGCAGCCCCAGTCTCTCTGGGCGCGTCGCGCGCCACAGGTAGCCCAGCGCCTGGAACACCGTCGTGTCGCCGTCGGATGACGTCTGCGGCCAGCGGATGACCTTCACGTGGAACGCGTCTTCGCCGATGTCGTGCTTCACCGTGCGACTCGTCGCGCATAGGCGCTGCTTCACCTTGGCGGTGAAGGGGATCTCGGTCGCCTTGCCACTCGTCGTGTTGACGCGCCACAGCTTGCCCTTGCCCTGGATGACGATGGCCGAGCCGTCGGGCATCCAGTCGAAGCCGGGGTGCGGGCCGAAGATCGCCCACGTCTCCTGCTGGTCGCGTGAGCAGCCGCTCCACAGGTCACGCACGCGGCCGGTCTTCAGGTTGAACAGCGAGAGCACCGTGTCGCGGTCGCGACGCCGGATGAACGCGAGTGACGAGCCGTCGGGGCTCGGCTCCGGGCGGATGGCGCCGCCCGGCCGGCGAATGAGGTCGCGGATCTCGCCCGTCTCCATGTCGAGGCGGCGGATCACGTAGATGATCCCGTGCGGATCCTTGTTGTACTCGAACGTCGTGCCGCCCGACATGTCCTCGGACCAGTAGAGGTAGCGCCCGTCCGGCGAGATGGCCGGCTCGCCGACGTCCTGCTGGTCGTTCTTGCGCTTGGTGAGCCTGATGCCCTTGCCGCCCTCGGGGAAGGGCACCATCCACATCTCGCCGGCGCCGAGGCTGCGGCGCGAGGTGAAGTGCTTCTTGCCGATGACGTAGCGCGCGTTCGGATGCCACACGCCGTTGTTGAACAGGCGGTACGTCTCCTTGGTCAGCGCCTTGGCGTCGGTGCCGTCGGCAGCCATCGACCAGAGGTTGTCGCCGCCGCCGCGATCGGATGTGAACAGGATGCGCTTGCCGTCGCGGCTCCAGCGCGGCTGGATGTCGTAGGGCAGTCCCTCGGTCAGGCGCGTGGCCGCACCACCTGCGATCGGCAGCGTGTACAAATCGCCCAGCAGGTCGAACACCAGCCGCGTGCCGTCGGGGTGCACGTCCACGCTCATCCAGGTGCCTTCGCTCGTCTCGAGCTCCAGCGTCCGGTAGGGCCCGCCCGGATCGGCGACGTCCCACGTGGCGGGCTTGGGGCGCTTGTCGTCCTCGTCCTCCTCGTGGGCGCGGGCGGCACTCCATGGCAGGACGGTGACCAGGATCGCTAGGGCGGTCCCGACGAGGCGGGGGGCGAGGCGGGGCATGGTGTTCACTCCGTAGCCCGCCATCGTAGGGCGCGGGGCCCTCGGCTGTCGCCTACACGCGAGCGGGGAGGCCCTGCTTCACGGCATCCGCGGCGCGCCGCCCGCTCTCCAGTGCTCCCTGGATCGAGGGATTGGCGCACCAGTCGCCCGCGACGAGGACTCCGTCGGGCAGCCGCTGAGGTTCGGGAGCGCTCCAGCGCTCGGGGAGGGCATGCGGAATGCGGTAGGTGCGCAGGTGGCGCCAGCCATCGACCTGCGTGCCGAACCACCCGCGCAGTTGCCGGCGCACGTCGTCGATCAACCGCTCCGGCCCAGCGTCGTGTTCGCCGACGATGCTCGCCGAGATCAGCGCCGCGCCCTCGGGTGCGTACGCACTCGAGACCGCGCTCATGACCGCCAGGTTTGTGACCGGACCCTGGCCTTCGCCGTCCAGCACCAGGGTCGGCTCCCCGACCGGATCCCGCTCGGCTGCGAAGTAGACGCACTGCACCAGGCGCGAGCCAGGGTCGGGTGCGCCGGCCAGCAAGCGGGCGGCGGCCGGTCCTTCCGTGGCCACGACGACGCGCGATGCAGGCACGCGCTCCCCGTGACCCGTGATCACACCGCTTTCCACGACGCGCTCCACGGGCGTGTGGGTGCGGACCGTCCCCATCGGTAGGCGGCTCGCCATCTGCTCCGTGATCCGTCCCATGCCTTCGGCGGGCACCACGTTGTCGCCCTCGGCGAACATGCGTACGACGAACTCGAGCATGCGGCTCGACGTGCGCAGCTCCCGCTCGAGGAACACACCGCTCAGCCAGGGCCGCAGAAAGCCCTCGCGCATCGTCTCGCTGAAGCCCAAGTTGCGCAGTGCGTCGTCCGTCGTCGTCTCCGGCCGCGCAAAGAGCTCGTCCAGTCTGCCGCGGCGGCTCGCGCGCCTGAGACGCAGCACGCGCAGCTTGTCCCGCAGTGAGCCCAGGGGAGACCAGAGGCTCTTGAGCCCGTCCAGCGGGCGGCGCAGCGGATCGGCGATCCGTACGAAGCGTCCTCCGCGACGGACGAGCGCGCCCGGGTAGAAGGGCTGCAAGTCGAGCGCCTCGTAGTCGAGGTAGCGCTGCGCCTCCGGGTAGGCCGTTAGCAGGATCTGGAAGCCGCGGTCGAGGCGGAACCCGTCCACCTCGTCGGTGCGCACGCGACCCCCCGCGCCATCCGATGCCTCGAGCACGCTGCACTCGATGCCCTCGGCTTGCAGATCGAGGGCGCAGGCCAGGCCGGCAAGGCCTGCTCCGACGATGATCACCGGATCCTCGCCGGCCTGAACGCTCATACCGCCTCGTTCTGGTGCAGGCGTTCGGAGTACGGGCGCAGGTAGATCTGATCCAGGGCCCACGCGGGCGCTTCGTGGCTGCGCAGCAGGTGGCGGACCAGCGCGAGCGGCGCGGCGCGCGGCACGGACCCGGCGACGTACAGCTGGAGCAGGCGTCCCAGCTCGCTCTTGTCGTCGGCCGTCAGCTCCTCGCGCACGAAACCCAGCAGGTGCTGGAGCACGTTCACGTGGCGGCCGCGCGTGGCGCGCTTGCTGAGCGCTGCCATGAACGCCCGCTCGTACTCGACGTGCAGGGCGGCGAGGTCCTCGTTCCCTGCGTTCGCAACGCGCTGGCCGAGTTCCTTGGAGCCGCCCGGGTCGGTCGCCAGCAACGCGTACTTGTGTGCCGCGTGGAACGCGATCAGGCCTGCCGCCGAGCCGTCCTCGGCGAGGTAGCGCCGCCAGCGCGCATAGGCGAACACGCGCACGAGGAACGACTCGCGCAGCTCCCGGTCGTTCAGGCGCCCGTCTTCTTCGACCGGCAGATTCGGGAAGCGCGTCGTGAGCGCTGCAGCGAAGCGACCCTGGCCGCGCAGGCTCGGGCTGCCGCCCTTGTCGTAGACCTTCACACGGAACACGCCGCAGCTCGGCGAGTTCTTCTTGAGGATGAACCCGTGGACCTGCGATGCCTCGATCTCGTCGAGCTTGCTCTGCGCCCACGTGTCGATCTGCTCCGTGAGGTCTTCCTCCGTCTTCGTCACGACCATGCGGATGGCATCCGGTGTCTCCGCGCCGCTGGGCGAGATCAGCCGCATCGTCGGTCGCGGCACGGGTAGCCCCATCTCGACCTCGGGACACACCGGCACGAAGTCCACGTGCTCGGAGAGGACCTGGGTCATCCACGCCGTGCGGCAGTGGCCGCCGTTCATGCGCACGCTGCGTCCCAGCAGGCAGGCGCTCACGCCAATACGTACGTCTCGCCCGCGGGCATCGCTGTCGGCATGGATCATCGCGGCTCCGTTCGCCCCAGCGCGTGCCGGAGGCAGGTCTCGAGGTCGGGGTGCCGGAAGCGAAAGCCGGTCTCCAGCAAGCGCGCCGGCACGACGCGCGCACCACGCAGGAGCACCGCCTCGCCCATCTCGCCGAAGAGCAGCCTCAGCAGGAAGGCCGGCACAGGCAGGATAGCGATCCGCCCGAGTACGCGAGCCAACGTCTTCGTAAACACGCGATTCGTCACGGGTTCCGGGGCGGTCACGTTCACCGGGCCTGCGAGCTCGGGCCGACGCAGGGCATGCAGCACGGCCGCGGCGGCGTCGTCGACGCCGACCCAGCTCATCACCTGCCGGCCGGAGCCGAGGCGTCCGCCCAGGCAGAGCTTGAACGGCGTGAGCATGCGCTGCAGCGCCCCCCCGGCCGCGCCGAGGATCACGCCGAAGCGCAGGTTGACGACGCGTACGCCAGCGTCACGCGCGGGCTCGCAGGCGCCTTCCCAGGCGCGAACGACGTCGGCGAGGAACCCGCTGCCGGGCGTAGCGGACTCATCGAGTGTCTCGTCGCCTCGTGCGCCGTAGATGCCGACCGCCGACGCACACAGGAAGACACCGGGCGGGTTCTCCATGGCCGCGATCGTGCGCGCCACCAGTCCCGTGCCGTCCACGCGGCTGTTCCGTATGCGCTGCTTGCGCGCCTCCGTCCAGCGGCCGCCGGCGACGTTCTCGCCCGCCAGGTGGATGACCGCATCCGCGCCCTCGAGCAGCGCGGGATCGAGGCGTCCGGCGCTGGGGTCCCAGGTCGGGCCGTCGCCCTCACCGCGAGCCAGCGTCACCACGTCGTGGCCGCCCGTGGTGAGGAAGGGGACGAGCGTACGGCCCAGGAAGCCCGAGGCTCCCGTGATCACGATGCGCAGGGATCGGCCGGCTGCAGCGCCACCGTGGGCGAGCAGGTCCTCCGCCGTGATCTCGTGGCGGTAGCGGAACATGCGCTCGAGCTTGCGCTGGACGCTGCGGCCTCCGAGGAGGCGGCCGAGCGGGCCGAACGGCAGCGCGTACTCGATGTGGTCGACGAGTTCGGAGCGCTCAGGGCCGCGGGCATGCATGCGGTGCCGGTGATGCCAGCGGGCGAACGGGCCGCTGATCTGGACGTCGTCGAAGCCCACACCCGGACGGCAGGCGCGGTGCTCCGCGA
This sequence comes from Planctomycetota bacterium, assembly GCA_024639415.1. Taxonomy (GTDB): domain Bacteria; phylum Planctomycetota; class PLA2; order PLA2; family JAEUHO01; genus JAHEIK01. Next base: position 9,309 of record JAHEIK010000036.1, on the reverse strand, counting down.
TCCAGCGCTTGCGGAAGGGGCCAATCCGGATGGCAAGCACGGCGCGGCTGCCGTCCTCGAGCGCGGCGGGGCGCTCGAGGATCTCGACGGGCTCCCACGGCGGCGTGAGGCGCTCGAAGGCGCCCGGCTGGGCGTGCCAGCGGAACAGCGCGCCGCTCGAGGCGGCGATGGGTGAGCGACGGGCATAGGTTTCCATGGGGCAGGTCCCTGGTACCTTTGTTCATGTTTCCAAGTGAACAATGAAGATATCCACTGTTTTCGATTGAGTAAATAAATACTTGGACAAAGGCCATGCTGCCGTGAAACTCCACATCCAACGGCTCCCTGAGGATCATCCCCACCATGGCACGACCGTCCGAGACCGAAGCGGCCCAGACGCAGCCGCCCGAAGAGCTGCACGCCATCGGCGAGGTGGCCGAGGCCACGGGCCTGACGCCCGAGACCCTGAGGATCTGGGAGCGGCGCTACGGGCGTCCGGTCGCAGTGCGCCTGCCCAGTGGCCATCGTCGCTACACCACGGCCCAGATCGTCTGGTTGCGGCGTGTGGCGGAGGCGCTGGCCCACGGTCACCGCCCCAACAAGGTCGTCGCGCTCGACGACGCGGGCCTGGACGCCCTGCTGGCAGGTCTTGCTGCGGAGCAGCCTCGCGATGAGGCGAGTGAGCAGCTCATCGCCCTGGCTCGCGACTATCGCGGCACGGAGCTGCGAGCGGCCCTCGAGGCGCGCTGGGCGCAGGACGAGCCGGTCGCGTTCCTGGCTGAGTACATCGCTCCCTTCCTGCGGCTCGTCGGTAGGGAGTGGGCGGACGGCGCGTTGGACATCCGGCACGAGCACTTCGTTTCTGAACTTGTTCAAGACACCCTCCGCCGCCTGCGCGCCGGCTTCGAGCAGCAGAGCGATCGGGGCGGCGTGCTGCTGACGACGCTCTCCGGTGAGCGCCACGGCCTGGGGCTGCAGATGGCCGGCCTGCTGTGCGCCTCCATGGGCCTGCCGTACCACATCCTCGGCGTGGACAGCCCCAACGAGGAGATCCTGCGTGCGGCGCGGGAGCTCGATGCCGCCCTCGTGGGCATCAGCGTGTCGCTGAGCACGGGTGGCATCGAGACCGATCGCCAGCTCAGTGCGCTCCGCAAGCTGCTACCCGCGCCGATCCGCCTGCTCGCAGGCGGCGAAGGAGCGCGTCGCGCGCGTCGCGGACCGCGCGGTGTGGAGTACGTGGCCGATCTCGCGGCGTGGGCCGACGCGCTGCGTACGCTCGAGTCCGCCTAGCAGCGCGCCTTCCCTGTCCGCACCGCGAGCACGTACGATCGTGCTGCGGAGGCAGGACATGAACCAGATCGGTCTGTCGCTACTCATCGGCCTCGTGGCCGGAGTCGCCGGTGCGCTTGGCGTACACGTCATCACCAGGGACGCACCCGGTGCCGCGACCCTCGTGGACGGCGTCGACACCGCGGGTCTCCATGCCCGGCTCGATCGCATCGAGGCCGCGCTGGAGCGTGGCGGCCTGGCGGCGCGGCCCACGCTACGAGGCACGGCTCCCGACGCTGGCGGTGGTGCGCTCGCGCTGGGCGAGGCGCAGTTCGAGGCGCTGGCGACGCGTCTCGAAGAGCGCCTCACGCCCGCGCTCACCAAGGGCATCGACGCGTCGGTGCAGAAGGCGATGGGGGGCCTCGACGCCGAGTGGGAGGAAGTCCATACGCCCGGGACCCCCGAGACCGCGGAGATTCACGGCCAGAAGAAGGCCACGCTCGCGGAAGCGGCCGCCGAGCTGGGCTTGACGTCCGAGGAGGAGCAGGCGGTCCGGCGCATCACCGAGGAGAGCATCGAGGGTTTCTTCAAGCTGCTGGCAGGCAAGGACGGCTCCATCGTCGACGTGAAGCGTGAGTTCGAGGACGCGCGCCGGGATCCGAAGCTGAAGGCCGCCCTGGCCGAGAAGTACATGTCGAGGGCGATGTCTGATCTCGGGGGGCTCATCACGCTCGGGCTTGCGCACGACCGCAGGATGAAGGAGGCGATCGGACCCGAGAAGGCCGCCAGCCTCGAGCGGGACTTCGAAGTCACGGACCTGGACCCGTACGGCCTCGAGGACCTGTTCGACTTCGAGTGACCGAGAGCGGGCAGGCGACCTGCCCATGCACGAAAAAGGCGGCAGTCGCTTGCGCGACTGCCGCCTGGGTGTGACCGGTGGCTCGGGACTGTGGAACGCCGCGAACGCCGCGGCCCTGCCGTTCCCGCCCCGCGCTCCGATCACGCTTTGCGGGGGAAGGCAGCCGTGGCTTACGGCTGCTCGGGCGTGATGACCGTGTCGATGACGTGGATGACGCCGTTGCCGGCGAGCACGTCAGCGGCAGTGACCTTCGCACCGTTGATCCGGACGCTACCGTCCTTGCTCTTGGTGACGAGGACGTTGCCGCCCTGGACGGTCTTGACCTCGACCGTGCCGACCTTCAGGTCCGAGCTGAGGATGCGACCGCTGATCACGTGGTAGGTGAGGATCTTCTGCAGAGCAGGCTTGTCCTTCACCAGGTTGCCGACGGTGCCGGCGGGCAGCTTCGCGAAGGCCGCATCAGCCGGGGCGAAGACCGTGAACGGACCCTTGCCCTTCAGCGTCTCGACCAGATCCGCAGCCTTGACGGCAGTGACGAGCGTCTTGAACGAGCCAGCAGCAACCGCCGTGTCGACGATGTCCTTGCGGGGCAGGATGACCTTGTCGATCACGTGGATGATGCCGTTGCTGGCCTCGACGTCAGCCTTGACGACGCGAGCGCCGTCGATCATGACGCCGTTCGTGTCAGTCGTGACGCGGGCGGCGGAGCCCTGGACGGTCTCGGCGAAGTTGATGTTGACCACCTGCGAGGCGGGTACACGGCCGGCGACGACGTGGTAGGTGAGCACCTGGGTCAGCGCGGCCTTGTCCTTGAGCAGCGACTCAACCGTGCCGGCGGGCAGCGCGGCGAAAGCAGCGTCGGTGGGGGCGAAGACCGTGAACGGGCCCTTGCCCTTGAGCGTGGGGATGAGGTCGGCGGCCTTGAGGGCCGTGGCCAGGGTCTTGAAGGAGCCGGCCGCGACGGCGGTGTCGACGATGTCCTTCGAGGCCACGGACTTCGCCATGGTCGACGGGCACGCGCCACAGCTGGGCACTTCGTCGGCCTGGATGGGTGCAGCGAAGCCGAAGGTCGCGAGGGCGCCGGCGGCGAGGAAGAGTGAGAGGTGCTTCACAGGAGAGCTCCTTGGTTGGGGGCTAGGTGGTTTGGATTCAAGGCTCTGACGCGAGGGAGTCTCGCCGGGTTTCGGCAATTGTCTAAAAAAATACCTATACAAAAGCGGCCGCAGCGAAAATGCCTCTCTCTCCGGGGCCGGCGCCCGCCGCTCTTCCGGTCGAACCTCCCCCTACACCCCCCAACACGTCGACCTCCGGGCGCGCATGCTCAGGAGCCGCACCCCAATGGGCCCCGCATGGCCGCAGGCCGTGTGGGTCCGTGTGGGCGGGCCGCCCCTACGGCATGCGGGCGAGGCCCGAGTGAGCTATCCGGCGACCCGTCGCTCCGCGGTCCCTACTGGGGCCCGTCGGGGTTGGCGCCGTAGGCCTTCAGCGCGGCCGCACGTGCGGCGTCCGCCTCGGCGCTCTTGCCCTGCGCGGTCTTGATCGCCGCGCGGACCTCGTAGGCGAGGCCGTCGACGGTCTCGCCGCCCTTGCTCGCCGCGGCTTCGCGCAGGCGCAGCGCCTCGGTCACCTTGGCCTCCGCCTCGGCGTAGGCCTTGGCGGCGTCCGCCTGCTTGCCTCCATGGCCGACGCGTCGGCCGTAGAGGTAGCGCTCCATCGCCTGGCCTGTGAGCAGGCGCGCGCGGGCTACGCCGGCGCCGATCCACGGCGCGGGCTTCACCTTCGCCGCCTCCGCGATCCAGTAGCCGATCTTGCCGTGCAGCGCCGTCGGGTCCTCCCCGGAGCCGAGCAGCGTCGAGCGCACGAAGAGCACGCGGGCCATGGCGAGCCACTGACGCCGCGACAGGTTGACGTCCTGCCAGCTGACCCCGTCCTCGGCGACGCGCTGGGCCTTCTTGGACCACGCCTGGCCTTCGGCCGCGTTGCCCGAGCGCGCCCAGGCCTGGGCCACCTGGCGCGCGGCGGTCGCGTGCGCGACCCACATGTGCGCCGGCGCACGGGACTCGTTGGCCTTCTGCGTCGTGTGCTCGAGGTCGGCCATCATCTTGGAGCGCTGGCGCAGCACGCTGTACATCTGCGCGCGCCGGACGAGGAACTCCCAGTAGTTCAGGCCGTCCTTGTCCAGGCTCTGCAGCGAGAACTCGAAGGCCTCGGAGGCCTTCTTCAGCTCCGCGTCGGCGGCGTCGGCTTGCCCCTGGAGCTGCATCCAGCGTGCGCGCTCGGTGTAGGCCTCGCCCTGGTGCATGCGCGAGAAGCCGAGGTGCAGTCGTGCCAGCTCGACCGCGCGGTCCACACGCTCGTAGGCCCCGTGGCGCTGCTCGAGCCACGAGATCGCCTCCTGGTAGAGCGCCAGCGCATCGTCGACGCGCCCGCTGCGTGCGAGGGCGTCAGCCTCGTGCATCCACGTCTCGGCGGCCCCACGCAGGGCCTTGAGCTGCACGGCGGAGGTGAGCACGGCGGCCTCGCGGCTCGACTCCTGCGCTGCTTGACGGAAGAGCTTGCGGGCGCGGGCCCAATCCCCGGCGGCCACGAGCGGCGCAGCCTGCTTGCAGCAGTCGTCGGGCGAGAGCGTGCTTGTGGGCGCCGGATCGCTCTTGGTCGGCGCGTCCTTGGTCGGAGGCGTCGGATCGGCCTTGGCCGGACCTTCCTGCGCCGGATCGTCCTTGGTGGGAGGCGTGGGGTCCGCCTGCGCCGCATCGTCCTTGGTGGGCGGCGTGGGACCTGTCTTGGCCGGATCGTCCTTGGCCGGATCGTCCTTGGTCGGCGTCGGGTCGGCCTTCGGCGGCGGATCGCCCGCGTCGGTGATCTGCGTACCGTCCGGGTCTGTGCCCTTCTTCGCGCCCGGGCCGAGCAGGAAGTACCAACCAGCGGCTGCGGCGATGGCGACGAGGCCGAGCACGAGCGGCAGCGGACTGCCCTTCTTCTGCGCCTTGTCCCCGGCCTTGGCCTTCTTCGTGGCGGCCTTCGCTGCGGCTTCCTGGCGCGCGAGTTCCTCTTGTGCCTCGAGGACCGTCGCGACGCGGGACGTGTCCGACGGCGGACCGCGGCCCTCGAGCGACTGGGCGAAGGCCGTCACCGACGCGAAGCGGGCATCGCGGTCGCGCTCCAGCGCGCGGCCCAGCGCCAGCATCGTGCTCTGGGTGATGTCCTTCTGCTTGTCGTCGTCGATCGGCGGAATCGGGTCGCGCAACAGCTTCGCCGCGACCACGATGCCGCTCTCCCCCGGGTAGGGGTGATGGCCCTGCAGCATCTCCTGCAGGATCAGGCCGATGGCGAAGAGGTCGCTGCGACCGTCGATGTCCTTCTCGCCCTTGATCTGCTCGGGCGACATGTAGGCGAGCGTGCCTACGATCGTCCCGGTGATCGAGCGGTGCGCACCGCCCGGCCCGTCGATCGCGCTGAACTTGCTCAGGCCGAAGTCGAGGATCTTGGCGTGCTCGGTGCCGTCGTCGCGCGTCTCCACGAGGATGTTCGAGGGCTTGAGGTCACGGTGCACGATGCCGGCGGCGTGCGCGGCCTCGAGGCCGGCGAGCAGCTGCTGGATGAGGTTCAGGGCACGCTTCTCGCCGAGCGGGCCGGTCTTCTTCATCAGCTCGTTGAGCTCGACGCCGTGGACGAAGTCCATGACCAGGAACAGCCGCCCCTGGTGCTCGCCCACGTGGCGCATCTGCACGACGTTGGGGTGGCTGAAGCGGATGAGAGCGCGCGCCTCGTCGAGGAAGCGGTTGCGGATCTCCTCGTCCTCGCACAGCTCGGGCTTGAGCAGCTTGACCGCGAAGTCCTGATTCAGGAGCTCGTGGTGCGCGCGGAAGACCTGGCCGAAGGCGCCCTCGCCGAGCTTGTCGACGAGTCGGTAGTGTTCACCGACGACGGTCTCTTGGGGCTTGTTGGCGTCGTTTTCAGGAGGCATCGTGCCGGATCATACGGGACGGACGGCGATCCATGGCCCTCGGAACCGCCGGAGCGTGCGCTCAGCGCTCTTCCGGCACGTGGATGAAATCGCCGCCGCCCGCGTTGGCGAGGTGCTGGAGGAACTCGAGGTCCACCCCCAGGTTGCCGAAGGCCACGACGTGCAGCTTCACCTTTGCGAAGCGGTTGATGTTCTCGAACCAGCCGAGCAGTTCGGGCGTCGCGGTGATCTCGCCGCGGGTGGGGGAGCCGTCGGTGAGGAAGAACACCGTGTCCGGGATGTTCTGGAGCTGCGCGCTCAGGGTCGGCTTGTCGTGCAGGCCCAGGGCCGCCTTCAGCGCGCCGTGGATGTTCGTCTCGCCGGACGCCGGCTGCGCCATGATCGCGCCTGCCGCGGACGACGTGTTGCCGCCGCTCGCGGGGATCAGGCTCTTCTTCCACGGCCGTACCTCCGTGGAGAAGAAGACGAGGTTGAAGCGCGTCTTGGACTTCAGCCGCTTGATGGAGTCGGCCAGCACCTGCTTCGCGACCTGCATGCGCGTGCCCGTCGTGGGGATGTCGCCGAGCTTCGTCGAGGCCCCCGCCGAGATCTTGATGTTCTTCTCCATCGAGCCGCTCGTGTCGAACACGAAGCCCACGCTCTTGGAGAAGATCCGGCGCCCGTAGTAGTGCGGGTCGTCCGGCCGGCGCTTGGTCGGCTGGGCGTAGCGCTCGGCGTCCTTGGCCTTGGGCGGCGGGTTGGGGTCGAAGCCGCCGTGCTTCTCCTTCTGCTGCTCCCACCACTTGGCCCAGGTCGACGCACGCGGGCCGAGGTCGTCGCCTGAAACGGCCTTCAGCGCCGCCCGCAGCTCGCGCTCGAGCCGCCCCCGCTCCTTGCTGAAGCGGGCGATGAGCTTGTCCATGCACTCGGCCGTGCCGTACGCGGCGAGCGCACGGCAGGCGGTCACGCGGATCTGCCACGCGGGATGGTCGATGCGCGGCAGGGTGAGGAGCGTCGCCTCCTTGTCCTTCGTCTTGAAGGACGCCACGGCGTCGGCGATCGAGATCCACGCCTTGTTCTGTCTCTCCGCGAGCGCCGGTGTCAGCGCCTTCAGGCAAGCCGGGTCGCCGATCTGCTGCAGGGCGTAGGCGGCGTTCGCGCGCGACAGCCAGAACTTGTCCTTCAGCAGACGCTCGAGGCCTTCCCGCGCCTGGGACTGCTTGAGCGTGCCGAGGGCGCGCGCCACGCCGGCGCGGACCATGTGCTTCTTGTTGAACAGGGCCTCTTCGCGCAGGTACTCGAGGACCTCTTCGTTCTCGAGGCCCGAGAGCACGACCTGGATCGTCTCGCGCACGAGATCGGACTCGTGGTCGAGGCGGCTGACGATCGCCTTGGCGAGGCGCACGTCTTCGACCTTGTGCACACCGCGGATGCGCCCGGCCAGGATCTCGGGCTCCATGGTCGTGCGGATCTGCTCCCGCTCGATGCGTCCCGGCTCGTCGGGGTCGGTGCGCAGGTCCTTCTTCGTCTCGCCCATGGTGTCGCGCTTGCCGCGCATGCGATCGACCCAGCGCGAGTTGAACTGGTCGGGCGTGAGACCCATGCCCTCCTTGAGCGCCGCGCCTTCCTCGTCGCCGTAGCGCAGGTGGCTCAGGACGGTCAGCCAGCGCTCGTTGTCTTCGCGTAGACACAGGTCCATGAGCGACCACGCGCGGATGTGGTCGCGGTACTTGAAGGCGCCCAGCGAGGTGCGCCCGAAGAAGGTCTCGATCGGGTCGAGCTTACGGCCCGCCAGCGAGCGGGCCTTCTTGTGCCAGTCCTTCGGCGAGCCGTTGGGAGCCGTCGTCTCGTTGCTGCAGAAGGTGGCGTAGTCCTTGTGCGGCTCGAGCAGCTTCTCCAGGAAGTGGGCCGCACCGATGAAGGCCCACTTCGGGCAGTACTTCTCCTTGCCGTTCACCTTGCGCCACGTGCTGAAGAGGATGTGCCCGATCATGTGGCGGCAGTAGGCGTGCAGGTCCTGGTCGCTCCCTTGCTCCTGCAGGGAGCCGACGAAGCCGTTGAAGGCGAACCCGCCGCCGATGCGCGTGCTGCCGCCGCCGTAGAGCATGTCCGTGCTCTTGTTGCCGAGGTACTTGAGTGCGTAGCCCTCGGCCCGCCCGTGCTTGGCCATGAGGTACACGCCCATGGGGCCGCCCTGCTGCATGTTGCCGCCGAACCAGTGGCGGAAGTCGGCGTAGGCGCGCTCACAGCGCTCGAGGAACAGGTGGGCGACCTCGTGCGACGTGGCCAGGCGCGGCGCGCCACCTTCCGTCAGCACCTTCAAGCGGCGGTGGATGTCCGTCACCACGTAGAAGTGCTTGCTGACGGCGATGACCATGTGCTTCTCTTTGGGCCCGGCCTCGATCTTCATCTGCTTGTCGAGCATGGCCTGGGCGCGCTCGTCGGGCTTGCCGATGAGCTTGTCGCACGGGGTGCATTCCTCGTCCGCGAAGCACGCGCTGCACTTGATGCCGTACGAGTAGGCGTGCCGCTTGAAGAAGCACTCCTTCTTCTGGCTGGCCCAGCACATGCCGCTGGTGCCGCGCGGGCGGGCGCGGCTGCTGCAGTCTCCGCCCGACTTGATGAGGCCGCAGACCGGCGGATCCGACGGCTTGCGCAGCGGCGAGCGCAGGTACTCCCAGCTCGCGAAGCCCGTGTGGCAGAGACACTTGCCGGGCTTGCGTCGCTCCAGGTACGGGCTGTCCTTGTCGTCGCCGCGCGCGGCGTCGGTGCTCAGCAGCAGCGGCACCAGGAACGCAGCGGCGAGCACGGGGAAGAGGAGGAGCAGCTTCGGACGCATGGGGGGGCCTCGGCGGGGTCCGCCCAGACTACTCGGCTCGGGCCGGACGCGGACAGGGCCTGCTTGCGCGGCGGAAGAGGCCGGCCCCCGGCTCGCCAGTCACCCGGTCCGGGTGGGGTGCGCGGGGGGAAGGGAGATCAGCGGCAACTTTCTGGAGAAAAGGGGAAATGTGTGGAATGAGAAGGAAAGTTTTACGCTATCGAGCAACCGCCGATCTCCGAGCTCGACTGGCCGGAGAGCACCACGGACGTCCCGTGCGCGTCGCCGACCGATGAGGAACGCCACGACTCGCACCGCCCCTCATCTCTAGGTGAATCGTAGTTCCTGTGCGGGTGCGTGTGCCAATCATTCGTAAGCAGCCGCGAACTCCTGAGACGGCCCGCTTGGTCGAATTCGTGCGCGCCTGGGCGAATCTGC